>JAPKAW010000048.1 GCA_028825055.1 Flavobacteriales bacterium
GCCATTTCCCAAAAGAAGAACATTCATGTGGTAAAATTAAGCGCTCAATTTGTGGCTGCAAGGTCCTAGTTGGAAACTTCATGGCTTCATCGCAGTAACTTGCAACTGTCATTTAGAACATGGAGAAGCCCTATTTATCAGCAATCATCATTGCGTTCAATGAAGAACGAAATATTGCGCGTTGCCTAGACTCCTTGGCTGGCGTTGCCGATGAGGTTGTTGTGGTGGATTCCGGTTCAACTGATTCCACGCGTGCGTTGTGCGAAGAGCGCGGCGTCATATTCCTTTCTCATTCCTTCGAAGGGCATGTAGAGCAAAAGAACTGGGCTTGGAAACAAGCCAAGGGCTCCTGGATGCTGTCCTTGGATGCCGACGAATCATTGAGTGATGAGTTGAAAGAGGCGTTGCTTTCTTGGAAATCGTCTAACGAGCGGCCTCATTTGGCCTATGGTTTCAATAGGTTGACCTCGTATTGCGGAAAATGGGTGCGTCACAGCGGTTGGTATCCAGATCGTAAACTTAGGCTGTGGAAACGCGATGCCGCCGCTTGGGGAGGGGACAACCCTCACGATCGGTTGGAGCTGCTGCAGCCCAGTTCAGAGGGCCATATTTCAGGGGATTTACTGCATCACTCATACCATTCGCTGGAAGACCACGAGCGGCAAATAGACTACTTCTCAGACATTGCGGCGGTCTCATATACAGGAGGGGCGTGGGCATCTTGGCCGTTAATTAGAGTTGCGAAGGCTTGTTTCCAGTGGGTGAAGACTGGCATCTTAAAGGGAGGATGGAAAGACGGGGCTACAGGGTGGACCATCGCACACATGAGCGCGCGTGCCACATTGTACAAGTACCGAAAAGTGCAACGTGTTGCTCACGGAAAACACGTGTTACGGCAGGCGGGAAAATCGAAAGTCCAGCGTGTTTTAATCACACGAACAGATGCCATAGGAGATCTGGTTTTAACCCTTCCTTTGGCGGGGTGGCTGAAACAATCTGCTCCACAAATTGAAGTGACTTTTTTAGTGCGAACCTATGCTTCTCCCGTTGCAGAAGCAGCTGATGCTGTTGACGAGGTGTTGATTTGGAACCCCGATTCCCCGCCAAATTTGAACGGGTTTGATGCCGTTATATTGGCGTATCCGGACCCATTAGTGGTTCGGGCCGTGAGGAATGCTACTATTCCAATCCGAATAGGAACCGGGAGGCGTTTCATAACCATTCGAATGTTAACACATCGGGTTTGGCAATCTAGAAAGCGTTCAGGACGGCATGAAACTTGGCACAGTCTAAATCTGCTATATCGGTTGCACTTGACTCCCGGTTGGTTCAAACCGGGCTTGAAAGTGCCTGAAACCCCACAAGAGTGGTCTGCCTTGTGCAAATGGAATCTTGTGCCTTGGGAGCTAGCTCAACAGAATATACCAGATGCTTCAACGTGGTTGGACTCTTCCCTTCGCTGTGTCATCTTCCACCCAGGGTCCCATGGCAGTGCGAACAACTGGCCACTTGATCGTTACCGCGAGGCTGCCGAGTGGTTTCTAGATAGAGGCTGCCGGATCCTGCTCACAGGAACCCATGCAGAAGGAATGACCATGGAAAGTTTGCGTTCACTGGAGCACCCCAATTTTATTGATCTAACAGGTCAATTGGAGTTGGGAGAGTTGATGTCATTGATTCAGTCAGTAGATGGCTTGCTCGCTTCGAGCACGGGTCCCTTGCACCTTGCGGCTACTTTGGCCACACCTTGCGTTGGTCTGTATGGTAAAGAAGCTCCTGTTTGGCCAGAGCGTTGGCATCCGGTTGGAATTCATGCGCGATGGCTTGTAGCAGAAAACGAGGATAAATCAAGAGGACTCGATGTGTCCGTTGTTGCAGTATGGGAAGCCTTTGATCAGCTTTGGACAGCGCGCGGTAAGGACTAAGCCTCTGGTTTTTGGAGTGATTTTTCTCCTGCTTTTCGTCCGAATAATCCGATAAAAAACCCAGAAAAGGTCACTCCTGCTTGGGTCTCAAGTGTGTCTTCGAATAAACAAGAAAGGCCAAGAATGAGTAAGAACGAAAGGGCTGCTCTTTGCTGAGGAATCTTTGTTTTGGGGAAATACAATGAAAACAGGACAGTCAGCCACAAAATTAAAGCTATGGGTCCTCCTGAAATCAAAAAGGTGAAGTATTGGTTGTGCGCGCGCAGTCGAAAGGGAAGTTGTAGTGGTGAGTCAATGGCGACATAGGCCGCATCAAATTCACGATTCAGATCACCCGTTCCGACACCAAGCAAAGGATGCCTGTGGTACATATAGGAGGCTGCATGCAGGAAGGCAAAACGCTGAACCAATGAATGTCCGCTTGGGTCGCCTCCATCGAGCCAATTGGCAATTTCGAATTGAACGATGTCCCATCGTCTTCTAAGTCCCTGGTGCTCAATCTCTAAAATAGTAGGTATGCCAGATTCTATGTATTGAATGTCTTCCCTACTCAAACCATCTACTCCTAAAGCGTCCTTGGTCAGATTTCTGGATGCCAGAAAACGAATTAAGGTTGTTTTTAACTCTTGATTGCGACCATCTGGGCCATCGAAAGGGACACCGCTGATTGAATTCCAACTTGATTTCAATTCGTCCCAAGCGACATTGACCCAAACGGTATTGCCATTTTCGCGCAAGCAACGCTCTGGGAAATGTTGATAGACTGCTCCCAAAGCCGTCGTTTGAAGCATTTCTGAGGCCGTTGGAGGAGTCGGTTTTAAGTTCCAGCCACCGATGCAAATCAAGATGCCAGCCAATAACCCCAGGGTTCGTAAGCCAAATCGAACTTGAGAGATGCGGGGCGATTCCCCTCCGAGGCCCTCCATCCACAGAATCAAAGCACCCGATAGGGGTACCAAAAAGAGTCCAGTAATGGAAGCCGTTTTCCAAATGACCCATCCGCCTAAAAGGGAAAGAAGAATGCAAGTCAGGCTTGCTATGGTTGTGCGGAATCGAATGAATCGCCAGAACCACCAAGACCATACGAATGCGATCATAAGACTGAATCGGATGTGCGAAATGAAGGGAGACCATTCCCGTGCATGCAGGGAAGTGTCATTTTGATATCCGGCCCACAATACCGCCAGACAAGCCGCTGCAATGGAAAATGCCATGGTTAGCCTTACCACGCGCATCCCGCGATTGAAGTCCCAACGTCCGGTAATCAGTACCAATGGAAAAGCCAAGAGCGGAAGCTTAATTCGGAGTGTTGTCCATCCGTTTTGTAAATCCGAGGTCCACAATTGTCCGATGATAAGCCAAGTAAATAAGGCAATTACTGCCCAGAAAGTCAGCTGTGTTTGCCAAAAACCCCAACCGCGATACCGAAAGATGGGGCCGTTTTTCCATCGATCTAGTGCCCAGGCAAGAAGCATCAAAAAGGCTCCTTGACTCATTAGGAAATTTGAAAATGGAAGAGCAATTACAGTGAGTGCCATAGCGGCATCATAGGCACGCTGAACAAGAGGACTTGCTGTCACAGCTGCTAAGTCTCGTCTTGTTCCCTTCATTACGTTAAGGGTTCACGGGGCCTAAGAGCAGCTGTTGGGCTTCGCCAGATGAAAGCGAATTAATGGAGTGCTGCAGCACAGAGTCTTGCGGAATGAGCCACTCAATGACACCATCTTGAAGATAGTATCGCATAACGATTTCCTGCTCCAAGGCCGTTTGGATTTCCTGACGGAAGCGATTCAAATCTCTTTGTGTGTCCGGGGCCAGAACCTCTGAAAAGGCATCGAACGCCTCCCTTTCAGCATCGATATATTGCTCGGATGCGGCAGCTGCGAGTAATCCTTCCCAGATCAAAGCGCTGTTTGATTCATAAACAACGTCATCCTTCCTTTCCGTAAATGCTACAAATGAGTCCCAATCAACTTCGGACAGGGCGAAATCTGTCGCTGGAGCGATGCTATCGTGCTGTGAAAACCATTGGTTTGCGTAGTCAAAAATGACGCCGTTGACGTAGAGTCCGTCTAAAACGTAGCTGGAATAAGGAATGTCGATAAGCACATCTGGTTGGACTCCTTTTCCGTCAACAACGGGCCGGCCATTTTTGGTGTAGAAGACTTGAATAGCAGAATCTGCAACGGCGATGGCCGCTCCATTTTGTGTGCGATCGCCGGCATAATCCAGCCGCTGGATGCATCGACCACTCGCGGTGTAATATTTCGCAACTGTCACCTTGAGTCGAGTGCCATAGGCTAGTTGCTTTGTTTGTTGAACCAGACCTTTTCCAAAGCTCTCTTGCCCAACCACCACTGCTCTGTCTAGATCTTGCAAGGTTCCAGCGACAATTTCCGACGCGGAGGCAGATTGTCTATCAATAAGAATCGCGAGAGGCAGATCGGGTGCAACAGGTTCGCCTCGGGTTGTATAGGATTTTAGCCATTCCTCATTCTTCCCTCGCGTACTCACAACCTCTTGACCCTTCTCCACAAAAAGATTGACGATACTAATGGACTCTTGCAAAAGGCCACCGCCATTGCCTCTCAAATCCAAGACAAGTTGTTTGATACCAACGCTATCTTGGAGGTAACGGAGTGCTTGCCGAACCTCAAAGGATGAGCCTCGGGTAAATTTGGAGAGAATAATGTAGCCTGTACTATCCTGAACTACAGAACGAAATGGAACTGCGGGCAGTTTGATTTTTTCCCGCATCAGTGTGATTTCAATGATTTCTTTCGATCCAAAATGCTGCAGTGTGATGAGCACTTCTGACCCGCTGACTCCTTGCAACATTTCAGGAACCTGGGCTTCAGCGACATCGACGAGTGACTTGCCGTCAACGGACAATAAGACATCCCCGATTTTCAATCCTCCTTTTTCGGCAGGGAACCCGGGCAAGATATCCACCAGAGTGTGCTGGCCATTTAGAAGTTGAATGCTGGCTCCAACACCGCCATATTCCCCGGTCGTCATGAACCGTAAATCCTCGACTCGGGACTCGGGGTAATAGATCGTGTATGGGTCCAGACTGTGCACCATGGCGTCGATTCCAGATTCCATCAATTCCCCCGGTTGAAGCTCATCCACATAGTAGATGTTCAGTTCTCGGAAAAGCGCCGTCATAATCTCCAGCTGCTTCGACATCTCGAAGTAATTCTCGCGCAAAGGAGAAGCGGCGAGCATCAAGAAGACGACAGGAAATAGCAGCCATTTCCATCGTCGATGAGATAGGCTTACGTTTCCAATGCGTTTTGAAATTTCAGGAACGAGCTTCTTCATTTTCAAGTGAGTCGGAGGGGAGTGGCATCTTTTTCAGCACGGATTGCACGCATAATCGAATGGCTTCAAAGGTGGGGATTTCCGAGCCTGTAAAGATGAAAACGATGGCGCGTTGTTTTCCGTGTGTATGAAGCGCTTTTTCTACAGGAATTTTTTCAAGACGCCATGCTTCTCGTAGCAATCGTTTGATGCGATTTCGGTCAACCGCGCGCTTAAAGCGCTTCTTGCTTACGCTCACCGCGGCCTGACACGGCACCATCTCGGGTAGCGGCATGTCACAATAATGCAGCACGACAGGCCAAGATTTGACTTTTTTTCCGTTCTCAAAGACGTTGTTTAGAGCGTCCCTTGATTTTAGTCGGTAGGGTCGTGCGAATGATTGATTTTCCTGATAGGAAGTGGACAATGGCAATTTATTTGCCCAAAATGTAATGCTCAATCGCCATTGTCATGGATGGGGCCTTTGGAGTTGGCGCCGCAATGTCGACACGAAGGTTGGCTTCCTTGGCTGCTTTTGCAGTGGTAGGGCCAAATGTGGCGATGCGAGTTTCATCTTGCACGAATTCCGGGAAATTCTTAAACAGGCTTTCAATTCCACTGGGGCTGTAAAAAACCAAGACATCGTACTTCACATCACTTAGGTCACTCAAATCTGAGCAGACAGTTCGGTACATCATAGCCCGGCTGTAATTGACGCCGACTTCATCCAGTAATTTTGGAATGGAGGGCTTCATCAAATCACTGCATGGCAGAAGGAAGGACTCGGATTTGTGTTTTTTGATGTGCTCCATCAAATCTTGGAAACTTTGCTTGCCAAAGAATATTTTACGCTTCCGATAAACGACATATTTCTGCAAATAGAAGGCCGTGGCTTCACTGATGCAGAAATACTTCATGGTGCCGGGAACTTCAAATCGAAGTTCTTCTGCGAGGCGGAAAAAGTGGTCGACGGCATTCCTGCTCGTTAAAATGACCGCAGTGTGCTCCGCGAATGCGATTCTTTGCTGTCTAAACTCTTGACCGTCGACGCCTTCTACGTGAATAAAAGGACGGAAATCAATGGTGAGTTTTTGACGGTCAGCGAGGTCAAAGTAAGGTGATTTCTCTGCTGTAGGGCGAGGTTGAGAAATCAGAATAGTCTTGAGCTTTTGCGCCATATCTGGATCTTAATTGCTCGAATTTGTCACCCAAGGAATTCTCGGTAAAGAATCCAAGTAGGTCCAATTTCGAAGGTGCAAATGTACGCAATTCCCCACCTAAAATGAAGGGATGAGCGAACAACGACCTGCAATTGACGCAGCCATTTTAGTCCAATCCAGACCCACCAGAGCATCAGCATGGCGCGAAAGGGATGTTGTTCAAACGTAAATCCGGGATTTCGAATGAGAAAAAGAAAAAAAAGCACCATGAAGCTCCAAAGCAACCAGTTTCGCATGTGTCGGTCAATTTCCAATCCGCGTTTAACTGCGGTTTGTTCCAGAGTGATCCATCCCCCCAGCCAAGCTCCGGCGGTTCGCACGATAAGAGCGATGAGTCCAGACAACGCCCCCAAAGCACAACCGGCCCATACTTGACCTTGCACTGCAGGGGTATCTGGGGTTTGTGCAACTGCCCAAACGCCTCCGCACAGACTCCAAGCGAGCAGGCCCATGGCGTGACTGGTCAAAGTTCCACCCGTTCGGGCAGATTCATCGGAGAGTCTTTGCCACACGCGTTTGATGTGAATAACCGTCCACATGGTGAGATTCCATTCACGATCGAATCGAACGCGCAATAGCAACGTTGCAAGCATGCCCAGCGCCCATGCCAAAAGGACGGGGCCGTAAACCTCATGTGAGGGGATTAAAATCGATTGACCTTCAAACACACCGCGAAGATTGGAAAGAATCCTTGATTTGTTTTGTCATTTTACGTCGAATCGCCCTCGTTACATTGCAAGAGTCATATAGATGGGGGCAACTTTTGGAATACGCCGTCCCGATTCGAGGTCTACAAAAATGACTTGAAGCAGGTAGTTTCCAGGGGCTGCCAAAACCTCATGTTCATTTCGACCATCCCAGGCCCCGATCCAAGCAGGTTGATGAGGGGCTATCCAGGGCCCATCGGGAACCCTCCAAATAACTTGTCCTGAAGCAGATAGGATGCAAATTTGGGCATGCCAAACAATCTCCTCTTCCCCCGGATGAAGTGCGAAAACAACCGATCGAGGTTGCTGACTTAGGGACGCTGATAACCAGGTGCTTTGGAGGATTTCAAGTGTGGGGAGGATCGTTTGTTGAACTGTCGGTGCCGATTGATTCCAGCTATTTTGCTCTCCCGGAGTTGAGCCGTTTGCGGCCGAACTTGATTGCCATTGCGCATTCGCTGTTGATTGCATGCGTTCCAACGAAGTTTCTCTGGGGTTTGCCCATGGGGCATGCAGTTCTGCATTCAATGGCACGCTTTCGATCGTGTGTTCAGGGGATTTCAGGTGAATCTCGCTGCGGCCATATAAACTCGGCAGTGATGTAGGTAAAGCCCGTGATGTATGGAGTCTATTGGGACAAGCTGAAAAAGCCCAAGGCTGATGCGGAGGGAGTTGCCAATTCACTTCGGGCGACAGCGGAATCCAATCATCTGGAAATGGAAGAGATTCGGTTGAAACGAACCATTCGGCCGTCCCAATAGGGGTCGAGTTTGTATTCTCCACTTCAATGAAGGGTTCCCCAAATGCATCCGCATCCAGAATTTCATTGAGATGCATTGGCGTGTTTACGTCATTTAAATTGGGTGTATAGCTGCTGATTTGAAGCCAATTAGTTCGGCCATGGGCATCCGTGGCGATGATGGAATCCGGAATCGGCCTCCAGGATGGTTGAGCCCAGATTCGATTGGCATCAGCATGTTGAAACCAGCCGATGGACTCGTGCTGTTTGACTGTCCAGAATTTTGCGGTGTCCAGAAGAACCGGTTTGCTGAACAAAAAATAGGTATCGCTAGAGGCTTCCCCAAGCATTAAAAATTCACTTTGAAATCCTTCAAGCGACCCCTCGTTGAGCCAAGACCCTGCGCGCTCAATGGAATCTGTTTCGCCGGGACTGGCCCCGAAATACTGTCCGCTTGACGTCCAATTTTCGCTGTTTTGAGCAGGGCCATGGATGTCTACGCGAACTAGGCTGAATCCCGATTCTGAATTTTTGCGATGGGCATGCCAACAAGCGGAATAATGCACCTCGTCTAGGACGAGCCCGAGTGCATTGAGCAATGTCACTGTTCCTTTTTCATTGTGCAACACTCCCGGGTGCACGACCCATCTTTGACCAGGTTGAAGGACGCTTCTCTCGTCAATAATCAGATCGCCACAATGCAAACCTCCAAGCTCCACTGCATGAATTTCGTTGCGATTGTAGAGCTCAATAAACTCTCCCCAAACGGCTGAGCTCCCTGCAGGATTGTGGGCGATTTCTGAGATTACAAGGTCGCCAAGCTCGGGGAATTTTCCAATTTCAAAATCGACCTTGAATGCAAATCTCTGGCCTGTGGCCCAATCGGATTCACATGATTTCAGATGTTCAATTTCGAACTGTACGTGCTGATTAGGAAGTGATACGCGCTGGGTCCAATACAAACGACGAGGGAAGGGGTCTTCGGAGTGCCATGTGGTGCTGCCCGCCGGTGAAATTTGCACTTCAGATAGTGGATCGAATGGACCATTGAATTCAATGAAACCTCTCGATTCAGAGGTGGGAACAATGTGGTCTATGATCAACAATTCGCTTTCAATCGCTAGGGGTGTTTCTTGGGCACTGGACGTGCCAGGGGTGCATCCATCCAAAGCGCTGCTTCCTGTCCAGTTGACATGACTAGAGCATGCCCCAGGCTGCAAAATCTGAAGGGATACGCCTCCGTTGTCGCCTTGCCACCAAGCTTGGCGATAATGAACCGCATCCAATAATATCCCGTCGTTGCGAATTAGGCCCAAGCCGTCTTCGGCGTCATTGAAAGTTGGAGCTCCCTCGATGTATGCCTCCGGAACGATGCCATTTAGAAGGGAGGTGCTGCAACCTGAAATAAGAAAGCGCTCGCCAGGATTTAGAATTCCATCCCAAGGTGGCCGAGGACTTAAAGGGATGACCTGGCTAGACCCTTGATCCCACCAATTCCAAAACTGGACATCGAATGTGCGATTCGATCGATTCAGCACTTCTGCCCATTCGCAAGCGGGCAGATACTCATGGGGGGTAGGATCGGCCATAATTTCAGTCAAAACAACATCGCCGCGGTTTGCTGTATTCGCCGCGGTCCAAATGACATGGACAGTGGTATCGGCCAGCATGTTGCCATCAAAGTCCAAAAAGTGCTGCAGTGTAAAGACGCGCTCTATCCCCGGTATCCAGTGGGTGTCGAATGGCATGCGGACGGTACTGGAGTACTCTTGAAACGGCTGGACTTCCATAATTTGTCCAATGGCTGATGTGAAGCTGCCGAAACCGGGCCGCAAGGGCTCACTAAAATGCCATAAAACGACAGAGTCTCCTTCCCATGCAATCCCTTCCAGTTTTGGCGTTAGCGTGTCAGGAATAAAAATAGATAATTGCTCCAATTCAAATTCGATTGCATCGAAATTTGATGAGGTGAATTGTGAGGAGATACCGATGCATGTCGGGAACGGGTGCAAGGCTGTAAACAAGGTGAGCGGCTGCCCATTCGTTAGGATGGATTCGATGGTAATTGTGGCCAGCGAGTCCCCTGGCAATTGTGTCCACTGAAACCAGGCATCCATTCCTTCTGAATAGCTGCCTGCCTGACTGGATTGAATGATGGGAAAAGCGTCTCCATTGGCCATGGGGTCATGAATTCGCCTCCATTCTAGCGGGTCTTGATTTCCTGTTGTGCCCAGATGAATGAAGCTTCCGGGAGCGAGAGAATCTGAGTTGGCCGTCCAGTCTGAGATTGGGATTGAAAGGAATGGGGCTTTATCATTCTCTTGTGGAGTGAAAAAATGTAGGCGACTGAAGTTGTTACTCGAACCAGCGAATGACTGGGACCAACGCATCCGTGCATGCCTTCCTAAAGAATCATGCGGTAGCCACGCGGGATCCATACAAGCAGTTAGCCAAGCGCTCCCCGCTTGAGGGGCATTTAATTGCCATAGTGAGCCAACCAGCTCCCATTGGCTCATTGAGCCCTGCCATTGAAGCCCCTCCCCTTCCTGCGCGGCCATTCCCCAAAAGCTCAATAAACAACTAGTCAGGCAGGCTCCCTGCGCGATATCACTCCAATTCCTCATCCTTCCTCAATCAATGCTGTAAATCTCTAAATTTTATCAGAGATTTGGCGCACCTCCTATCAACTACCATGTTACGCTGACAAAATGGAATCTATCAATCAAACAAAACAAGACCCCATTGATGTTGCAGTCATCGGTGCAACAGGATTGGTTGGCCAAACCATGTTGAAAGTGTTGGAGGAATTGGACTTCCCCGTACGAACCTTGTTGCCCGTTGGTAGCAAGCGCAGTGTGGGAAAAGAAGTCATGTTTCAGGGGAAGCCCCACCGGGTGATATCGGTTACAGATGCGTTGCGTTCCGCTCCACACGTTGCTTTATTCAGTGCTGGGGGAAGCGTGAGCTTAGAATGGGCTCCTCAATTTGCCGCACAGGGTTGCACCGTCGTCGATAACAGCAGTGCCTTTAGAATGGACGAGAGTTGTCCTTTGGTCGTTCCTGAAGTGAACGGGTCTGATATCAAGTCACATCACCGCATTATCGCCAATCCGA
>JAPKAW010000049.1 GCA_028825055.1 Flavobacteriales bacterium
GTGGATTCGTTGCTTTGGATTTAGCAGACAACGAAGTCGACTTTAATCCGGAACCATTTATCCCTCTATTCAATCGAGCAAAAAAAGGAGGCTTAGGCATTACGGTCCATGCCGGTGAGCCGCTCATTCCTGGGATTTCAAAAAATATACTCACAGCGATTGACCACATGGGGGCTGACCGAATCGGCCATGGACTGCAAGCAATTGAAGATCCGGCTTTGGTTGAAAAGCTCGCTCAATCGGGAATTCCGTTGGAACTATGCCCCACCAGCAATTGGCTCACAGGCGCCACCCCTTCCTTCGAAGCGCATCCGTTCAAACAATTGCATGAGGCCGGTGTTCGGGTTACAATCAATACGGATGACCCTGGTATCATGTGTACGAATTTGCTTCACGAATACCACCTACTCGCCGCCCACCAGGACATTCCCCTTTCTGTTTTCGAGCAGTGCAATGCGTGGGCGTTTGAATCTTCCTTCATTGCGGCAGACAAAAAGAAATCGGTGTGGCACTCCTCCAGTTGATGTCGCCAAGTCACATAGTGTCTCGATTTTACTAGGGGTTGTGTGCTTCCCCAAGAATCCGCATTTTTGTCCCCATACCTCGAATACGTTTCAACCACGCGTCAACAAAGACCCCTGAATCCATGAGAAACCGATTGATTGCACTGGCCTGGATGATGTGTAGCCACCTTTGCTCATTCTCACAAGTAGAAAATACGGTTGGCACCATTGCTCTCAACCCTCAAATCGCCCAGTCGGGATTGACCTTGATTTACCCACATAACCAGCCGAACGCGATGCTGATTAATCTGTGTGGCGATGTCGTCCACCAATGGACCAACGACGAGTCACGCAGGCCAGGAAATGTCGCCCACCTGCTTCCCAATGGAGACCTCATCTGGGCACATCGCAACGCCAACAACGACCTAGACGTGATTTGGGCAGGCGGTGCTGGAGCGACCATAGAGCGGAAAACGTGGAACAACGAATCCCTGTGGAGTTACACCTTCAATGATTCTACAGGAAGATTCCATCATGACTTCATTCCACTCAACAACGGCCACGTCATTGCGATTGCTTGGGAGAAGTTCGATTCACTCGACTGTATCGCGGCAGGCAGACTTCCTGAAAACCTCACAAGCGAGGGCATGTGGAGCGACCGCCTGATCGAATTGGCGCCAGATAGTTTGGGAGGAGCGGAAATCATTTGGGAATGGCGTGCTTGGGATCACCTCGTCCAAGACCATGATTCTACACTCGCCAATTTTGGCAACATGGCAGACCATCCGAATCGCATCGATATCAACTTTGGAATGCCAAGTAGCGCTGAACCCGACTGGCTGCACATGAATAGCATCGATATCCAGCCTGGCACAGGACACATTCTGCTGAGCGTCCCAACTTTTGATGAGCTGTGGATCATTGACCGAAATGATGCAGAAGCCGGCCTAAAATGGCGTTGGGGTAATCCTGAAGCGTTTGGGATCGGAGGTCCAGAAGCACAACAACTGCATTATCAACACAGCGCCCATTGGCTCGATGCTCCCTACTTACAAAACTCTCCCGATTACGGGAAGATCGCAGTCTTCAACAACCGCAATCCAGGAGCAACAGGCCCTTATTCGAGTGCACACCTCATCCAGCCGCAATGGAACGACTCTGCCGGCACATTTGTCCAAAGTGACGGTGTGTTTGCTCCAGAGTCATTCGATTGGACATGGAGTGCCCCCACGCCGACTGATTTTTTCAGCAGCGGACTTTCCAATTTCAATCGCCTTCCCAATGGAAACAACTTGATCGTAGGCGGAAGAACCGGTGAGATTTTTGAATTCACCGCTTTTGGGGATACCGCATGGCGATACCGTTTGCCTTTGCAAGCCGGTGTCCCAATCGCTCAGGGCACTTCTATGGGAATCAATGACAATCTACTCTTTCGGGCCACACGCTATCCTGCGGGTTATCCAGCGTTTTCAGAGATCCTTACCGAATTGAACTTTGTGGGCGAGCCCTTAGAATTGAACCCAACTCCCGTGGAAGCATGTTTACCGTGTCAATTGACGGCTCAAATTATTGAAACGGGCGCAGGGCTCTCATTGGAAGTTGAAAATGCTACAGGAGCATATTCGGTAGTTTGGAGCGATGAGCAAGGAACCATTCTATGCGACAGCATCTCCTTTGAGATTGACAGTGATTGTTCCACACAAGGACTGGAAGATGGCCAAGTCGTTCTTGCCACCGTTACGGATCAAAATGGATGCGAGGTAGTGGTTGAAGGGGTTTGGCTTGTTTTTTCTCTTGCCGAACGGGATCATGGATTCACCTTTTATCCCAATCCGGCGAGTGACCGCGTCACCATAAAAGGACTCACCCCGTTTGAGACCGTGCGACTCGTGGACTTGAACGGTCGCGTTTTAAGCACTGCCCCCTTCATCGGAGACTTCCATACAATGGTGTGGGAGCTCCCACAATTAACGCAAGGCCTGTACTTCATTCAAACAAGTACCGCCCAGCGGCCCATTGTCATCGGACCGCGGTAAATTTGCACATCGATCCCTCACCCATGTCCAACTATATCTTGACTTCCAACCGCAGCAGTGTTCGTACGATTACCCTTAACCGACCTGAAGTATTTAACAGCTTCAATCGGGAAATGGGAAAAGAGTTTCAACAAGCCTTGGATGATGCTGCCGCTGATTCCAGTGTCCGCTGCGTCGTCATTACCGGAGCGGGCAGAGCATTTTGCGCTGGACAAGACCTCAAAGAAGTAACCGCACCAGACGCACCGGACTTTACCGTTATTGTGGAAGAAACGTACAACCAAAGTGTTCGTCGGATTCGTAACATGGAGAAGCCAGTCATTG
Organism: Flavobacteriales bacterium; assembly: GCA_028825055.1. Lineage (GTDB taxonomy): Bacteria > Bacteroidota > Bacteroidia > Flavobacteriales_D > Sanyastnellaceae > UA16. Next base: position 2,864 of record JAPKAW010000049.1, read on the forward strand.
GAGCCTTAAATGGAGTTGCCGCTGGAGCAGGTGCCAACATTGCATTGGCCTGCGACCTGGTTGTTGCCAAGGAGTCTGCTTCACTTATCCAAGCCTTTTCAAAAATCGGCTTGATTCCCGATAGCGGAGGAACGTGGTTCTTGCCACGCTTGATCGGCATGCAACGAGCCGCCGCCCTCACATTTTTCGGGGATAAACTGCCCGCAAAGGATGCTGTTGAAATGGGCCTGATCTACCGCTCAATTAATGACGAGGTATTCAATGAAGAACTTGAGAAACTGGGGGATCGACTTGCTGCACTTCCGACACGGGGTATTGGCCTCACAAAAAAAGCTTTCAATGCAAGCTGGAATCAACCCTTAACAGAGCACCTCACATACGAACGCGATCTTCAAATGGAAGCTTCTCAAACTGACGACTACCAAGAAGGGGTTGCCGCATTTCTTGAGAAACGGTCACCTCAATTCAAAGGTCAATGAAACAAGACCCCTGGATTCCCGTCGCTGAGGCCTTGCCTGAGGACGATCAACGCATTCTCGCTTTTGTTCCAGGAAACAAGGTATACCTGCCGGGAAACGACCTGCAATTTGAAATCCGAGAAGTCATCGTCTTGCGTTTTTGCAAGGACTTCTATGCGCTAAATGAAGAGAAGAGAACAAAACACGGCTTGCATTTTTGGTCCGGTGAAGGATCTAGCAATCATTTCTTTGACGACGTATCGCATTGGCAGCCGATCCCCAGTTCGCCTGAGCTAATCTAAGGGGCCTGCGCAAGAAGAAAAGTCTGAATCGCAACCAAGCCTGCTGTTTCCGTTCTTAAGCGATTATCACCCAAGGAAATGGCCTTAGCTCCAACGTCGAGGGCCGACTGAATTTCAGCGAGCGTAAAATCACCTTCTGGTCCAATTGCGATCCAAGCATCCTGTCCAGGAACCACGGCTTGAAACAGCTGACGACGCTCCCCTTCTTCGCAGTGTGCGATGAAACCCGAAGCGGGAGCTTCGGAGATCCAAGATTCCCAAGAACAGGCAGGGCGCAAGTCAACAAGCCATGCTTGCTGACTTTGCTTCAATGCCGAAATCAGCACACGCCTCCAGCGATCAGCCTTTTCCAGCTTTCGCTCACTCCGTTCAGTCCAAACAGGTTGAATGGTTCGCACCCCCATCTCCATGGCTTTCTCCAAGAACCACTCAAAGCGATCGGTACTCTTTGTCGGTGCAATGACCAAAGTCAATGCGGGTGAAGGAGTCGCATGAGTCTCTATTAGGCGTGTTTTTAAAATACAACTACGCTTTTCCAATCGCTCGATTTTCCCTTCGTAAATACGCCCAACCCCATCTGTAAGCGCTAAAAGATCCCCTTCTTTTGCCCGCAAAACACGTGCAACGTGCTTTGTTTCATCTGCATCAAGCACATGAGGGTCATTGATTTGAGACGCGAAGAAAAAACGCATGGGCCAAAGTTACAGCCAGCACATCAGAAAATAACTCAATGGACGACAGGAGCACCCGACATAATCGCTGGAGAACATTCGTTTTCAAATGAAGCAAAATTCTTCGCAAACAAGCTCGCCAAGTTGTTGGCGGCTGTGCGATACGCATCTTGGTCCTTCCACGTCTTTGATGGCTGAAGCAATTCAACGGGAACACCAGGACAGCTTTGCGGGCTCTCAAGACCGAAAATCGCATCCCTTGTAGTCGGCAAACCATCCAACTCTCCTCGCATGGCAGCACCGATCATCGCTCTTGTATACTTCAGGCTCATGCGCTCACCAACGCCATACCCTCCGCCACTCCAACCGGTATTTACAAGCCAAATACGGACTCCGTGAGATTCCAATCGTTCTCCCAACATCTCCGCGTACCGGGTCGGATGCAACGGCATGAATGGCGCTCCGAAACATGCACTGAATGTCGCTTGCGGCTCCACGATGCCAACCTCTGTCCCTGCCACCTTCGCCGTATACCCCGACAAGAAATGATACATCGCTTGTCCTTTGTCCAATAGACTAATTGGTGGCATGACTCCAAAGGCATCACATGTCAAGAAGAATACATCTTTAGGATGACCCGAAACCCCTGTTTCTAGAGCTCCTGGAATGTGAGAAATAGGATAGGAAACTCGCGTGTTTTGTGTAATCGACGAATCGGTGTAATCCGGCGTGATGTCATCGTGTTTGAATCCCACATTTTCCAGCATCGCACCGAAACGGATGGCGTTGAAAATTTGAGGTTCGCTCGACTCTTCCAAATCGATGGTTTTTGCATAGCACCCTCCCTCCATATTGAAGACACCCGTTTCTCCCCATCCATGCTCATCATCTCCAATCAATTGCCGCTCAGGATCACTACTCAACGTCGTTTTGCCTGTTCCGGAAAGCCCAAAGAAAACAGCAACATCCCCTACTTTATTGACATTACTAGAGCAGTGCATCGGCATCACCTGATGCTTCGTCGGCAACACAAAGTTCATCACCGAAAACATGCCCTTCTTAATTTCACCCGTGTACGCTGACCCAGCAATCAGAATCACTTTTCGGGAAAAATTAATCGCTGATACATTCTCTCTTCGCGTTCCATGACGCTCAGGCGAGGCCAAAAAAGAGGGTACACATAGAATGTGCCATTCGGGGTCCGGAACCAACACATCCTGGGCAGAAAGACGGATGAACATATTGGAAACAAACAAATTCGCCCAGGCCTTTTCGGTGATAACCCTGGTTTTGATTTGTGTCACTCGATCTGCCCCTACAGCAGCATCTCGGACAAAAACACTTTTACCTTCTAAAAACGTTACCATGTCTTGATGAAGCAAATCAAAGTGCTCCGTCGACATCGGTTGGTTCACGCTTCCCCAATCTACTTCCGAGAGTGTTTGATCATCTTGAACGATGAATCGGTCTTTAGGAGATCGCCCGGTAAAACTACCGGTTGAGATGGAAAGTGCCCCTTGTGGGGTTAAAACCCCCTCTCCTCGGAGTAGGGTTTGCAAGATTAATTTAGCGGGTGGAAGATTCCAATGGACACGTGCCACGGAACCTAATGAGATACTATCCAAAGAAGTATCAATCGGAGTGTTTCCTACGTTTATCATAAGAGAATTGGTCATTGCATTTCTCATTGCGAAAGGTAATTTATTCTGAGCCATTCTTTACGAATAACTCCGTAATCGTTTGAATTATAAGCCATATAAACCCAACTGACAACAATGCTCCTCCAAACGGAATACAGGGAGACAACAGCTTGGAGATCGCAGATTCTGGGACGAAAGAACGAATTATTAAGCCCCCAGAAAAGAGGAATAATCCGATACCAATAGACCGTTCAGGCCAAGGAGCACTTGTGCGCCAAAACTGCATCCATCGAATAGCCGACAGGACAATCAAGGACAATCCAAAAACCATTCCATACGTACTCGAAATACTCAAATTTTCAGCACGACCAAGCTCGTCCGCTGCCATCAAAATGTGTTTCCCAGCAGCACCCATCAAAACACTCAAGGCTACCCACAACGCACCGTATGCCACCCACATCTTTGACTCTCTCTCGAATTGAATCATGAACAAAATTATTGGAAATAGAGGCCTCTTTTTCTCAATCTGTAGCTCAAGAATTCAACAAGAATGCCCGAACTTTCTCACATGTAACGTCTAGGAGAGTTTTTACTGCTTGCTTTTAAAATTCATCAATCATGACTCGAGTAATTACAGTGCTTCTTTTTTTAGCACTTAACTCTTTCACTTCCAAATCCCTAGCACAGTTGAATGCGGCTTGGGAACTTTCAAGTGGACCGACAGTCCTATTGGAGGGTTCACCAATGGCCCATCCATTTACTGGAGGGTTGACTGCACCGCAATGGTCTCCCATTGATTTGGATGGAGATGGAGATGAAGACCTTTTCGCATTCGATCGGGATGGCAACCGCATCTTGGCATTTGAACGACTGAATGCTCCTGCTATCGGGTGGGTTGAACGCCCTCAATGGTCCCAAGGGTGGCCTGAAATGAGTCACTGGGCCTTGCTGCGTGATTTTGATTGCGACGGGTTACCGGATTTATTTACGGGTTATCAAAACAGCATTCATGTGTGGAGGAATGTCGGCAATACAGCGGAAGGAGCGCCGAATTTCGAACCGCATGCCGTCCCTTTGATGGCTTCTTGGGATTTTGGTTCCGGTGCGCAATCGCTCCCCGTCGTTTGCTTGACTATAGATAAACCGGCTATTTCAGATGTCGACAACGATGGTGACCTCGACATCATCACGTTTACGGAAACAAGCACGACCCTGTATCGATTCTCTGGAACGGCCTCTTGCTCTTTGGACATGGTTTGCACCAATCGATGTTATGGGATGTTGACCGAAGGAGCGGAAGACAATTCACTTTTTATAGGCGACCAACATGATTGCAGTTTCAATGTATTCGAGCCTCGAGCAGCTGGAAGCAATCATCCATTGGACGATGCAGAGAGAGATGGAATGCACGCAGGAGGGGCCATCACGGCATTGCAACTCGATGGAGTGCAATTTCACGACCTGCTCATTTCTGATGTGACCTACCCGACTTCAATGGCGGTGCTTCTCGAAGACGCCATTGACGGTCAAGACAGCACAGCCTGGATTGACCCTTCTTTCCCCGCGCTTTTGCCCCACGCAGGACAACAGGACTCACTCATACTTCCTCGATTCCCTGCTGCATTCCCGATTGACTTTGATCAAGATGGAGATCTGGACCTCGTCTTTTCGCCGAATACGGCTTTAGAAACCGATGATGACGCGTCCGTTCATGTTTGGGAAAACCAAGGGACATCCGAATCACCTGTCTGGGCATTTGTAACCGATCGTTGGATTCAAAATGGCATGTTAGATTTTGGCCGCGGGGCTGCTCCAGTATTTTATGATTTAGACAACGACGGTGATTTGGACTTGGTCATGGCCAACAAGGAACGCTACGAAGGGGTGGGCGATACACCTACTGCTCTTGCCCTTCTTCGAAATATCGGTACGGCCAGCGCCCCCGCCTTTGAATTGACTACGCTTGACGCTATCAATTTTCAAAATAATGGCATTGAAAGTGTCCACCCTGCCCTGGGTGATCTCGATGGTGATGGCGATATCGATTTAATCGTTGGCGACGAATTAGGGCGTTTGCACCAGTACAACAATACCAGTGGATTCGGAGAATGGCCCAACTGGGAAATGCAGCTACTTTCGGTTCAAGACAGTGAGGGTGATGCCATTGATGTGGGACAATTTGCGACCCCTCAATTGTTGGACCTCGATGGTGATGGCGCATTGGATTTGCTCATCGGCGAAAAGAATGGAACCCTGACATGCTACCAAGGATGCAATGGATCCTGGTGTTTAATTTCTTCAAAAGAATCGGGAACGGACTGGGCCGGAATCACCGTGGAAAACACGCTTGGCATTAACGGCTACAGCGTGCCTGCCTTGTATTATGGACAGAATGGGTGGCAAGTATTTGTCGCCAATGAAACGGGAAAGGTGCAATACTTCGGAGAAGTGAACCCAACAGCGCCGCATGCTCCACTGACAGAGTTGGAAGCAAATGTTGGAGGAGCACAACCCGGACTTCGCGCTGCAGCGAGTTTTGCAGACGTCGATTCTGATGGGTTCCCTGAAATGCTCATCGGCATCCAAAACGGTGGTATTCGCTGGTATCAAGGGACCCTAACTTTGATAGAGAGCGTGAATCGCCCCATCCAAACGTGGGGGGCATTTCCCAATCCTGTTTCAGCCGGCTACGCGCTGAATTTGACAGCGACAGCCAATGCGCTGCACCAACACTACACGGCGCAATGGTGGACTATCGATGGCCGCAAAAGCGGCCCCTCTATTGCCATTCAAAACAGTCAGTATTCGATAACTGCCCCTGCCGATCCGGGCTGTTATGGACTTGAATTAACCCCATTAAAAAAGGGCTCCCCACTAATGGAGAACCCTTTCTTTCTGCGCGTAATCGTTACGAACCGCTAATCAATCGTTCATCCGATCGAGAACTTCAGCAACGCCACGCACAGCCTTTTCGCTTTCAACAAGCAACGCTTTCTCTTCTTCGTTCAACTGGAGTTCGATGATTTCTTCGATTCCATTTTTTCCTAATTTCACGGGAACACCGATGTACAAATCGTTGATTCCATATTCGCCTGTGAGCCAAGCGCATACTGGAAATACACGCTTTTGGTCACGAACAATGGCCTCCACCATCTGAGCAGCAGCGGCGCCTGGAGCATACCATGCAGATGTGCCCAACAAATTGACAATTTCGCCCCCCCCTTTCTTCGTCCGACTCACAATCGCTTCCAACGCATCGGCATCAATCAATTCAGTCACCGGAATGCCCCCAACGGTGGTATAACGTGGAAGAGGAACCATGGTGTCTCCGTGTCCACCCATTAGTACCGCCTGAATGTCCTTTGGAGAGCAATCCAAAGCTTCAGCTAAGAATGCTCGATAACGTGCTGTATCCAAAATTCCCGCCATGCCCATCACTTTCTTGGAGTCAATGCCAGCAGCGAGGTAAGCGCAATACGTCATGACGTCCAATGGATTGGAAACGACAATGATGATCGCATCTGGACTGTGCTCTAAAATCTGACTTGTTACGCTCTTCACGATGCCCGCGTTGGTTGCAATCAAGTCGTCACGACTCATCCCAGGCTTTCTAGGAAGCCCGCTGGTGATGACCACCACTTCAGATCCTGCAGTTCTCGCGTAATCGTTTGTACACCCCACGGTACGTGTATCATACAAATTAATGGGAGCAGTCTCCCATATATCCAATGCTTTGCCTTCTGCAAATCCATCTTTGATGTCCAATAAAACGACTTCATTGGCCACTTCACGTGATGCCAAGACATTGGCACAAGTGGCTCCGACATTTCCAGCTCCGACAACAGTAACTTTCATGATCCAATAGGAATTAGGGGTCTAATTGCTGACAAAACTAAGACAACAGATCCCTTGAATCTTGGATTGGGTATAGAAAACTCATGAACTTTCGTTCACTTGTTATCACCTGTCCCCCTGGATTGCTTTGTCGTCTTCATCCCTTTGCTATTTTCGCACCCATGATTCACCCTTCCTCCCAACCGTCCACAATGCTCAGAGGCCTCCTTCTCACTGTCGGTCTTTACCTTTTTTTCTGCGCTACCTCCTTCGCTCAACCCGCATCTAAATCTGGGCCTCAGTGGCCAGAAGGTGAAGCAGGAGTTGACTACAACGTCTTGGATTCCGATGGTAAAAAGCAAGGGGTTTGGATTCGCGTATGGCCAAACGGAAGTCTCTATTACTCAGGTTCGTTTCAATCTGGAGTGCCAGAAGGCGTATTTCAGCATTATTACGAATCGGGCGAAATCATGTCCGAAATCATCAACACGGACAACGGAAAGAGATCCCTTGCAAAGCACTTTCGTGAAGATGGCTCACTTCAAGCGGAAGGACTTTACTTTCGGACCAAGGAACTCAATGCCGACTTGGAACCGTTGCGCCAAAAGCTCGGTACGTGGAAATTCTACGATAAAACAGGCCAATTGAGACTCATGGAAAACTACAGCAATGGAATGCTGCATGGAGCCACTCAAACGACCGCAACCAATGGCTTGATCATCGAGTCTGGAAGCTATAGCAACGGTGAACGGGATGGTGTGTGGAAGACTTTCAGCGAAACTGGCACCCTGCTTTCTGAAGTGGGATACAGCGAGGGGCTCTTTGATGGCCTTTGCCGTGCCAACTATCCCACTGGCATGCCGCGTTCTATTGGCATGTATAAAGAAGGTGTGGAGAACGGGTATTGGAAAACTTTCCTTGAAAGTGGCAAAGTAGAAACCACGAGACAATTTGAGGATGGACAGTTGATTCAAGAAATTCCAGAGAACGGTCCTGTGCTTCTTCTTTTTCCTGACGAACGTCCGAAAGAAGAGTTTACGGTTGAAGACACCTTGAAAGAAGGGTCTTTTACTGAATGGCATGACAATGGAGAATGGACCATGGTGGAGGAGGTTGATGAATTGAGCGGGGATACGTTTGTCCGTAGGGTCATCAAAGGGCAACAAATTCGAAAAGAAGGCGAATACAAAGACGGC
>JAPKAW010000316.1 GCA_028825055.1 Flavobacteriales bacterium
TCGGTCAAGAAGGCAACCCGAAGCCTCGACTTTTTAGACTTCCTGAAGACCAAGGGGTGATCAACCGCATGGGCTTTAACAATGGTGGAGTTGAGGATGCCGTCATGCGATTGAAGCAGCGTCCGGGCAATCTCATTGTAGGCGGCAACATTGGTAAGAATAAAGTGACGCCCAATGAGGAGGCTCTCAATGATTACGTCACCTGTTTTGACGCGTTGCATCCGTATGTTGACTACTTCGCGCTGAATGTGAGCTCACCCAATACCCCAGGTCTAAGAGCATTGCAAGACAAGGAACCTCTTCGTTTGTTGCTCAAGGCAGTAATGGACCGCAACATCTTAGCGTCACCGCCGAGGCCGGTTTTCTTAAAAATTGCTCCGGACTTATCGAATGGACAGTTGGATGATATGATTGCCTTGGTTCAAGAGTCTGGCATAGATGGCATCATTGCAACGAATACCACCATAGAACGTAGTGGCTTGGTGACCCAAGCTGATGAGGTAGAAAAGATGGGAGCAGGTGGCTTGAGTGGTGCGCCGGTTCGGGATCGCTCTACGGAGGTCATCCGTTACTTGCATCGGGAGTCCAAGGGTTCATTTCCCATCATTGGAGTTGGAGGGATTTGCAGCGCTGAGGATGCGCAGGAAAAGTTGGAAGCAGGCGCTTCGCTTGTGCAGGTGTATTCGGGATTGATCTATGCCGGACCCGGCTTGGTAAAAAACATCAACCGATCCATTCTCAAGCAGAATCGCCTTTAAGCTTGAAAGAGCTGCTCCAACGAAGGGGCCTTCTCAAGCATCCGGACACCTTTCTCTGTGTGTTTAACAGTGCAGCATGCGTTTTGCGCATCGTGTTCAAAGAAAAGAACCCACTCTTCATCTGCAGCCCGCTTTAATAGGAGTGCTTTCTCCTCCATGGTGAGAAGGGGACGCGTATCGTATCCAATGACCCACGCCGTAGGGATGTGGGCAGCGGCTGGAATTAAATCGGCCATGAAGGCCACCTTTTTCTCACGATAGGAGATCACGGGAATCATTTGACTCTCGGTGTGGCCGTCCGCAAAGAAAATCTCCAAGCCTGGAAATAGCTGGTCAAAGGCCGTTCGGTTCCAGCGGTCTTCGCGAGGAACAAACACCAATTGTCCACTTGTTTCAAGGGGGAGTAGGTTCTCACTCAAAAAAGAAGCTTTTTCACGCGGGTTGGGATTCATAGCCCATTGCCAATGCCGCTCACAGGACCAATACTGTGCGTTTGGAAAGGTTGGTTCAAGCACGCCATCGGGCCGTCTTTCAACGGCTCCGCCCACATGGTCAAAATGAAGGTGAGTCAGCAAAACGTCCGTGATGTCGTCAAGTCCAAAACCGCGTTTGGCCAATTCGCTCTTTAAACTCATGTCACCATGAAGGTGGTAGTGACTGAAAAACTTGTCAGACTGCTTCGCTCCAATCCCTGTATCGATGAGCAGAAGCCTGTTTTCGTGCTCTACAAGAAGTGAACGCATCGCCCAGGTACAAAGATTGTTGGCATCCGCGGGAATGTGCTTTTGCCACATGGCTTTCGGGACGACACCGAACATGGCCCCGCCGTCAAGTTTAAATAATCCGGTATGAATGGTATGCAGTTCCATGCGGTAGTCAGAGTATAGGGAGGGTGTTGCAGCGCGTATTGGTTCAGTCATGAGTTCGCTGATTGCGCCAAAAGGATATCGCAATCAGTCAATCTGAGTACAAATGTCGCGGAATTTGGGGCTGCTACATCCCCTGTGGACAAAAGGGAGTCAAATGCCGGGAAGCCAGCCTGTTTTGCCTTCAATTGATCCGGATTGAGGCTTACTTTTGCAAGGATTCCAGACCAGCCACTCCATGCAATTGAATGAATTGACGGCCTTAGCCCCAGTCGATGGACGCTATCGCTCACGCACAGCCCTTTTAGCTCCCTTTTTATCGGAATGGGGCCTAATCCGCCACAGGGTGGAAGTGGAAGTTGAATACTTCCTGGCCTTGACCCAGATTCCGTTGCCACCACTTGCCGATTTCCCTTCCGAATTGGCGGAGCCGCTGCGCGACGTTTATCGGAACTTTAGCGAATCCGATGCGGATCGCATCAAAGCCCTTGAGCGGGTAACAAACCACGATGTCAAGGCTGTTGAATACTTCCTCAAAGAGGAAATGAATCGACTTGGATTGGGAGAGGTGTCAGAATTTGTGCACTTCGGTTTGACTTCCCAAGACGT
>JAPKAW010000317.1 GCA_028825055.1 Flavobacteriales bacterium
CATCAACAGGCATGATGTACGGAAGGTTGATCTCAGATGAAGACGTGCTTGATAGCTCAATCTTCGCTTTTTCTGCAGCATCCTTCAGACGTTGCAATGACATCGGATCCTTCGAAAGATCGATGCCGCCATTTTCATCTTTGAATTCGGCAACCAACCAATCGATGATGACTTGGTCGAAGTCGTCTCCACCAAGGTGTGTGTCACCATCTGTAGAAAGCACCTCAAATACTCCGTCTCCGAGCTCGAGAATAGAAACGTCGTGCGTTCCTCCACCCAAGTCAAAAACAACGATTTTCTGATCGATGGACTTTTTATCCATGCCATAAGCAAGCGCCGCTGCTGTTGGCTCGTTGATAATCCGCTTGACCTCAAGACCCGCAATTTCTCCAGCCTCTTTAGTGGCTTGACGTTGTGCGTCATTGAAATAAGCAGGGACGGTAATCACGGCTCCAGTTACTTCAGTACCTAAATAGTCTTCCGCAGTTTTTTTCATTTTCTGCAGCGTCATTGCGCTAATCTCCTGTGGCGTGTAAAATCGGTCGTCGATTTTCACACGTGGGGTGTTGTTCTCTCCCTTTACCACTTCATAAGGAACACGTGAGCGCTCCTGTTTCACCTCATCAAATGAGTTGCCCATGAACCGCTTAATGCTGAAGATGGTCTTCGTTGGGTTCGTGATGGCTTGACGTTTTGCCGGCTCTCCTACCTTGCGCTCACCTCCTTCGATGAAGGCAATGATAGAAGGTGTTGTTCGCTTTCCTTCTGAGTTGGTGATGACAACCGGCTCGTTGCCTTCCATGACAGCCACGCAGCTGTTCGTGGTCCCCAAGTCAATTCCAATGATTTTGCTCATAGTGTTCAGATTCCGTTTGCAATGATTTGACCTTCTCTTGTCAAGGAGTGTGCCGCAATCGGAAATGGGTTTGATGGCTGTCAACTGTGGCAGAAGCCAATCCGTTGAACTGACAAAAAGGCCTTGTCAGATCCGAAATCAGCCTGTTTTGACCGACATCGTGTCAGTTTTCCTAGTGTGTTTGCTTCAAGGTCTGGACCAATGCTTTGAAATAGTCTGTTGCATGCAGCATCCGGCTTCCATACCAGCTAAACGCTTCTCCATCCACTAAAATAGGGGTGCCGATGTTCGCGCTGAATTCAGAGAGGTGTTTCTCGCTGAATGGAAAGGGCTCAGTAGGCAGCATGATCCAATCAGTTTTCGTTTCCAGCCATTCTTGGCTAGCCGGTTGCGGGTAGCGTCCTTCAGTCCATTGCCCGCCGACGTTCTCGATGCCCCACCACCGCATAACATCGCTGATATAGGTATCGCTGCCTGCAATCATCAATGGCGCTTTCCACACGACATACGCGGCTTTAGAATGAATGGGACGTTTGGTGCCCCAAGCGTCTTGAATTCGACGGACCCAAAGCTCGCCGGCCTCCGGCTTTCCAACGGCCAAAGCAATGCGTTTCGCTTCATCCCAGGCGCTCTCTACAGTGCGCACATCGGTCAGGAGAACCGTGCAAAACGCTTGGCATGCTTTTACTTGTTCCCGATCGTTTTCCTCAAGATTGGCAATGATGAGGTCCGGTTTGAGGTTGGCAATTTTAGAAGGGTTGATGCTTTTCGTACCTCCGATGTGTTCAATGTGCTTGACGGTATCATCTGGGCGAACACAGAACTTTGTTCTTCCCACGACGTGACCCCCTATATCCAAAAGGTATTCCGTCCAGCTCGGTACAAGGCTCACGATGCGCATGAGGCAAAGGTATGCAGATGATGAGGTCACGTCCTACCTTCGCGTCATGCGTGAGAATTGGATTCGGTACATGGTGTGCTGGTTGGCCATCTTTTTGATGTCTTCCAAAATTGGACTCAGCCAGTCGGAACCAGCTCCTTTTCGCATTGGGGTCGTCCTGAGTGGAGGAGGTGCCAAAGGCGCTGCGCATGTTGGCTTTTTACAAGCCTTGGAAGACGCGGGTATTGTTCCAAACTGTATCGTTGGCGCGAGTGTCGGCGCCTTGGTAGGGAGCTATTATGCAGCCGGTTGGAGTCCCTCAGAAATGAACGTGTTACTTTCTTCGGAAGCATTCAAAATGCGACTTGCTGGAGAGGCTCCTTGGGAATTCGGGTTTAAAGAATGGTCTGCGAACCCCAGTTTCATTCAAATAAAATTGGCCAGTGGAGGAGGCCTTGTGAAGGGACATTTGATTTCAGGATTGCCAATTGACTGGG
>JAPKAW010000318.1 GCA_028825055.1 Flavobacteriales bacterium
TTTTGCTTCGGCTTCATCCCGGTAGTGATGGTGGGTCTTTTCAAGAGGGGACAGGGCGTGCTGGCATTCGGGAGTGTGTTCTTTAGCACGATGGTTTTAGGGGCACTCTTCAAAGTGATGCATTGGCCGTATGCCAACTTTCTCATCGCTTGGAGTTTAAGCATCATCCTGTTTGGTGTTTTACCGCTCCATTTCTTGAAAACATTCAGAACGCAGTTGAGCGAGAGTTACACACAGGAAACCAAACAAAATGATGTTTTATTGGGCATCCTTCTCATAGCATTTTTTGCCACGTGGTATTTATTGCTCGACTTGTCGAGAGTTCCTAGCCCCTACAGCTGGCCATCTTGATTGCTTGTTTTTTCGTCAGATGGTGTCGTGTCAATCCAAATGGATTGTGCCTTGAAGGTAGGTCGTCGCTTCACCGATGAGGTGAATACGGTCACCAACCACGCGGCAGTGTAAATCCCCGCCTCGTGAAGAGAGTTGCTGGGCGGAGAGTTTCGGTTTCCCCAATACTTCCGACCAATACGGAGCAAGTGAACAGTGTGCCGATCCGGTTACAGGGTCCTCTAGAATGCTGGATTGAGGCGTGAAAAATCGCGAAACGAAGTCGCAATGATCACCGTGGGCCGTAACGATCACTCCCCCTGTCCCCAAATTGATTTGGTCAAATATGGACTGATTGACGGTGATGTTGCGCACAGTAACTTCATTTGGATAGATCAAAACGTAATCACGGGCTTTCATGATTTTTGTTGGTTGCGCATTCAAGGCGCTGGAGATTTCCAAGGGAAGAGTACAAGTGACGGGAGGACGACTAGGAAGGTCCATGCGATAGCCGCCGCGCTCTTTGTGAACGAGCAGAGGGCCGCTCAGTGTGTCAAAAGCCACGTTGTCCCAATCCGGATGCAGATGATGCAGTATCGCATGGCCTGAGGCGAGGGTGGCGTGGCCGCAAAGATCCATCTCAATTTCTGGCGTAAACCATCTCAAATGAAAATGCCCCGCTTGCTCGACAATGAATGCTGTCTCAGCCACGGCATTTTCAGCGGCAATTTTGAGCAATGTGGTATCGGGTAGCCAGGAATCAAGCAACACTATACAAGCCGGATTGCCTGAAAAAATGTGTTTGGTAAACGCATCAATTTGGAAAAGAACGAGGTCCATGGGTGGAAAGTACACGTAAATTCTTGCGTTCTCCTGGAGATGAGAGTGTTTTGTGAAGTTTGTTTGGAGTAGTTTGGTCCAAATTATTTACGATGAAGTTTTATCATTTTATTTTAGCTGGGGCTTTTTTAGCGAGCTGTTCTTCTGGTGGAAATCATGCGGATTACGCGGCCAATCTAGCATGGGCTCAATCAGCTTTTGCGGCCCATGAAAACGAAGATATCGAGGCTTGGGTAGCTCACTTTTCGGACAGTCTGAAGCATGAATCACCGGTCTACGGAGCAGGCATCATCGACTTGGATCAGCAAAAAGAGCAAATCGGTATGTACCACGCGGCATTTGATAATATCAAATTCACAGAAGCAATTTGGTTGCCAGGCGTGAATGATGAGACAGGTCGACCTGACGGGAGCGTCCGGTGTTATGGGAAGTGGACGTGTACGTTTGTTCCATCTGGAAAGACAGCCATAGTGAGTGCTTACCATTACTTCAGCTTTACGGATGGCAAGATTAGCCAGTCCGGTGACTTTTTTGATTTCGGAGGCATGATGGACGCTGTCGCTCCGGATGTGACCACGTTCGTCGCGACCCATGATGTGAAGGACGCACGCGCTTGGATGGACTCGTGGGTGCCAGGTGCAAATGACTATGAGGCGTTCAAAGCAATGGGAGTTTCGGCTCGCTTGTTTCAATCCGCTGACCCCTCCAACGCGAACGGTACGGCCGTTCTTTTTGATGTGACTGATGTGCCTGCTTTCGAAGCATTTACTAGCAGTCCTGAAGGAGCTGCAAGTGCAAAGGATGCGGGTGTTAAGATGAACACCTTGGAATTTTATAGCGAACAAACTCCTTAATTGGAGTGGATTTGTTGGATGAAAAGGGGCTGCAGCGATGCGGCCCTTTTTGCTGTTAGGTTGATTCGATCTTTAATCAGGCACAGCCTAGTTGAATTTATAATCAACTATAAACTAATGCTTTAAAAGGCATTGTAGGCTAGTTTTACGGTCTGTCTTTTTCGCTTGCTCAAAGCGAGAGTACTGCCTACATTTGCAATCGGTTGG
>JAPKAW010000319.1 GCA_028825055.1 Flavobacteriales bacterium
TCGTGAAGCAATTGGATGGCAAGGCCATCGAATCACATGCCATTTATGGGGCCAAACCCGAACATCCGCTGTGCTGTTTTTCCAAAACGTTGGAGGCCGAATCTTTGCCCAAACAGGATTTTATTGCGGTGACAACATGCGATGAAGCAGATCGAGGATGTCCCGTCATTCCCGGCGCATTTCGGCGGATTACGCTTCCCTATTCCGACCCAAAGGTCAGTGATGGAACCGCGGCCGCCCGAGACATGTATGCTGAACGTTCAAGCGAAATAGCACTCGAAATGTTGTATGTACTTGGGCGTATTGCAGGGAGTCGATAAAGCCGGTCAGGCCTGTATTTGACACGGCTTTAGCGGCCGAACAAAAAGAGTAGGCTGAATCCCGTCAAAAAGAGCAACCCTCCCCAGGAAAGGAAAATCATCCAACGAGGCGGACGAGCCTCCAAGGGAAAGGACTTTCGCGTCACGAGATACAAGTTTGCGCCTGCAACGAGAGGAGCAACCAGAAAACTCAATGTCGTAGCGATGTCGACCAAAACCGTAATGTCATCAGGAAAAACGAGAATTAATGTCAACGCGCCGATCGCAACGCCAACAAGGCTCAACCGTTCATGCAGCGTGCGCTTGGATGATCCAGAACCCGTTAGGCTAGCGATGGACCGCGCCAGCGATCTTGAATAACCGTCCAGGCAAGCGATGCAGGTTCCAAGCATGGCTGAGAATGCTGCCGTGGCAATGATCCACCAACTCCAGGAACCAATGGCTTCTGTGTATAGCTGCACAACTCCTGACGCAAATGCGGCGGTGCCCTCGGGGAACTCAACATGATGCGCATAAAAAAGCAAAGCGCCTAGGCCCAAAAAGAGCAAAGCCAATCCAGCGGAGAAGAGAAACCCAACATTGAACTCACGAAGTGTATCTCGCAGCGGCGGATGGTAGCCTGTTTGCTCAATGCGTTCAAGCGTCCAAATGCTATTCCATGAACTGAGGTCTACGGCCGTCGGCATCCACCCCATGAGAGCAATGAGAAAGGCTAGTCCTGCTCCAGACCAAGGTGTGAAGTCTATCGGAGGAGGAGGCACGGCACTCAGAGGCGTGTGGAAGAGCGCTGCGATGAACGCGCCGACCGTGCTGATGAGCAATACTCCGGCGATGATTTTAATCAAGGAATCCAGTGCCTTGTATTGCCCCCAGAAAAGAAGCGAGGTAGCCAAAGCAAAGACGCCGACTGCCACTGCTGGCGTCGCATTCACTTCCAGTGCGTTGGAAATGCCAAATAAATTATCAAGAAATGAAGCGGTGACAATGCCGATAGCACCCATCACGAAGAAGCAGGTGCTAATGGTGATGATGAGGTAGAGCAACGCGGCTCCTTTTCCCATGGATCGATACCCTTCTACTAGCGATTCTCCGGTTGCGTTGGCATAGCGGCTCCCAAATTCAAAAAAGGGATACTTGGCCACGTTGGCAGCGACCACAGCCCACACCAGTCCAAAGCCAACCAATGCTCCAGCACGGGTCGACTGAACCAAATGACTCACTCCGATAGCGGTGGACGCAAACAGGATTCCAGGACCAAGGACTTGAGTCCAATGCGCCGCATGTTTTGCCTTACTCATGGCATTTAGTTCACTTCATTTTGGGCGTCTAGCAGACGATAAGTAACCCACATTCGCCATCCCACAACGGCTTGTTCCCATTTTTTTAATCCAGCCAAATTTTCCTTTTTGCTCATTCGTGGGAGCATCAGACGGTTAATCAAGCTAAGCGCTTGCCAGAAGAATAATGGTGTTTTCATGCCTCGATCTCTTGAGTTGAGAGGCAAGTTAAGGTGGGTCAGCTTTTCTTCTCGCCTATAAACCAATCCTCTTTGTACTTGAAGAGCACATTGAAGGTGGTTAGCGAGCCGTATATCTTCGTGATGTACTGCTGGATTTCCAATTTGTCGGAATCCGCTAGTTTGCTATGGGCATTGATTTTTGCCTCGAGAACGCGCAGGCGATCTCGGGTCATGACAATTTTATGAAAGAAGGCATCGACGGGAATTTCTTTGGCTTTGAGGTCCGGGTCAGCTGATTGAATCAAAAGATTGCCACCGTCCCATTTGTCGGCCAACTCCACATCCTGAGGGCGGTCTTCCCCGCGCAATCGATCTGCAAAGTCTTCCATAACGTGTTCCATGGCGGTCATGATGTCGCTGAGGTCTGGCTTCGCTAAGTCCATGGCAG
>JAPKAW010000320.1 GCA_028825055.1 Flavobacteriales bacterium
GATGACATTGGATGGAGTGGCGGCATTCAAATTCCTTTCTGAAGGCTCATTCCAATTGTTTTTGGCGGTCGCAAAGGCACATAAAGACTTTTACAAGTCGTTCCGAAAAATGCGTATCAAACGTAAATTGGAAATGGCAGCGACTTCGACAGACCTTACGATTCATCAATCGCCCAACTATTGTGGTTGGTATCAACGGAGTATCGTTTGGGACTACTTCATTTTGAAGAAACAGGTTTTTCAAGACTTAGACTCTGACCATTTTGAAGCTTCGCGTGACTGAAGTCAAGCACACGTCGACTTAGACAAGTTTGATTGAATTCGAAGCGCATAACGCGGAATGTTTGCCACTATGTGGCGAAACGTTCGAGTGAAGAGTATTCAAGCTCCATTGTTTTGGCCACTGGTCTTTTTTTGGCTGGGATTGTATGCGTGGAACGCACCCTTGCTTGCGCTATCCCTTGGAACGCTGTTCGCTCTCATCTGCGTTTTTCGGCGCAACATCCGAATCGACCTCCTGCTTTCGATGGCATTCGCATTGTTGGGTTACTTGCGAATGGAGCATCACATCACGCATCACCCCAAGTGCGTCAAGAAGATTACGGACTATTGGATTTGCACCTGTCCAATGGAGCTGGATGCCGCTTGTGTATGCGTGTCTCAACATTCAAATCAGTCCTGGTCCGTAGAAATAAACTCGCGTGACTTTGCCGGAAAAACCAACGGGTTCTGGGGAAGGCTAGATCCTTTTTATTCATCGGGAGATTTTGATGTAGCCCAATGGAAATACACCAAGGATATCTCGGGCAAGCTCTCTCCTCTTGAGATGATCAAACAAAACCGCACACATCCGGTCGTGAGATCCCGTTTCGACGAAATGCGGCATACCATACGAGATTTGCTGCATCATAATTTTGAAAAGGATGCAGAATCGCTTCTGTTGGCCTTGTTTCTAGGTGAAAAATCAAGTCTGAGTAAACCGTTAAAACGCGCATTTTCCAATGGAGGAATTGCTCATGTCCTTGCGGTCAGTGGATACCACATTGGTCTGGTAGGCATGCTACCACTGCTCTGCATTCGGAACCGAAGAAGGTGGGTCCGTGTTCTAGGCGTCATTCTATTCCCGGCCATATGGATTTACGTCCTGCTGTGTCATGCCCCCATATCAGCCGTGCGCGCTGCTACAATGAGTTCGGCTTACTTAATTGGAGCCTGCACGAGACGATATATATCCCCCTTTCAATCCTGGTCAACGGCAGGGTTTATCGTGCTTCTATGGAAACCCCATGCAGCGATGGCACTTGGGACACAGCTTAGCTTTGCGGCAGTGGCTGCTATTTTGATCTTCTTTCAAACCTCTAAAGAGCACGGCATCTCGAACCCCTGGCTCCTCAGCCTCGGAGTTCCGATTGCAGCCCAATTTGGAACCCTCGCCTGGACCGCCAATGTCTTCGGCCGTTTTCCTCTCGCCTTTCTTCCCATGAACGTTTTAATTGCGCCTGCAATGAGCGCTTTGGGCATGGCATCATTGATTTGGATTGGGATTCATCAATTTGATTCATTATCAGAAGTATCGAACGGAATTGCTCAAGGCATTTCGACTGCGATCGCTCTGGCTTTTGAATTCTTGGTCTATTGTGATCACCATTTCGCTTGGGCCCCCTCGATCCAATTTTGGAATGCCTTAGTTTGGATTCTACTCACAAGTATGTTTTTTGTTTGGAATATTGCCTTGTTAGCGCAGCCCCATAAACGGGCTTTGTGGACAATGCGGTGTCTTGGATTCGTCTTGATCACATTGCCATGGATTGGACCTTGGTTCCCTTTCCATGGTCTGAACCTTGAAACGGTTCGCTCAAATACGCCCACACTCCTCGGCACGAGCGTCAATGGACAATGGATTGTCTCTGAGAGTGACTCTGGACTATATCGAGCACTGCAGTCAGCCAAAAACCAGAAACGATCGTTTTATCAAGCGACCCATTTAACCGCCGGGAAGGTCACTTCATGGGAAGACGGCTGGATGTACCTTCATCCGAATGGCAACTGGAGCGGCTGGATACAAAGCCGCCCATTCAGTTGGAACCGAACGGGCGAAAAAAATAAGACGAAGAAAATTTCATTTGGAGAGCATGCACACCACTGGATGCCCTGGTGCCCTGAAATGAATTTTAATTCAAATGAAGGAGGTTGGTTAACACTTGATCAACATACCCCTGCCAC
>JAPKAW010000050.1 GCA_028825055.1 Flavobacteriales bacterium
TTTTATCAAGGGCGAAAAGAGGAGCACGAACTCAACGGTTCTGTTCGTTGGTGGCGAGGAGCTTCCCGAGCACTCAATTCCCGTACAACATTAACATGGGACCAGTCCGCCATTGCTCGATTGGAACAAGTCGCCATAGACGAATCGGATTTGATTGACCCACAATTGACTCCACGCTATCAAATCGAGTCAACCAATCACAACCTATGGGTTGGATCTGGTGTTCGGCTAGAAGTCGAGTCGTCATGGCTATTTGATGTACAGTTGGGTGTTGAATGGCTATCTCGATCTACCACAGGGTTGTTTGATCAACAAGAACCGACTCTGGTGCCCTACGAAGAGGATTACACAACGGTGCAATGGGCCCCACGTATTGGACTGTGCTATACATTCGAATCAGCCCAAAGTATTTCGTTGCAGTATGCAGAGGGCTCTAGCCAACCCAACACGTTTGAAATCGTGGATCCCTCGACCAATGAATTTGCTAATTTGCGCGCTGAACAAGCGAAAACGTGGGAACTGAGTTGGAAGGGATCACACAATCTCAAAACCACTTCCATCTACTGGTCATTCAACGCCTATCATCAAATTGTCCAGGACGGCATTGCGATGGTGACCGGAGAAAATGACGGGCTCTTTTTAGCCAATGTGGAAGGACTCGCTATGAGAGGTTTAGAGGGCAGTTTTCGCAGTATCAAACGCTTCTCCCCTGGACACGCTCTGGAAATGGAAATCCACGGGAACATAAACCGACACCGTTTCGACCCCATGTTGGAACAATTGCCGGGCACTCCACTCAATTCAGCGGGAGCATCCGTGGGTTATCGCAATCGTTCCTTCCAGCTCCAATGGAACCATCTTTGGAATGATCGAACTCCATTGAACAATGCCTTAACACGATGGGCTCCGGCCTATCAACGATCAGATGTGGCTCTTTCTTTCACCAAAAGTCAAAACACTTGGCGGCTAGGCATGCGGAACGTCTTCGACGAGAAGTACTCCAACTGGCTTCAAATCAATGCTTTTGGAGGAAAACACTACAACCCTGCTCCCGGAAGAACCTATTGGGTGTCCTGGGTCTGGAAGTTCAATCAATAACAATAATTTCGGTCCTACGATTCAAGGCGCGATTCGCATCTGAGTCGTTGGGGACAAGTGGTTCGAGGGAGCCCTTTCCTAGAACTTCCATGCGATCCAATTCGATTCCATTTGAATTCAGGTAAGATGAAACACTTGTTGCACGACTCTTACTCAACTCCATATTGAAGCCTTCCGTCCCTTCATCATCGGTATGTCCGACAATTTGAATCCGGATGTTTGCCCCCATCAACGTGGTCAGAAGCTGCTTCAACTCAGGCTGAAAAACTACATCCAACATGGCTGAATTAGTTTCGAAATGAACGTCTCGCAATAAAAGTACCGTACCGACCTCAAGAGGAGTCATCGGTATTTCTACGACAACGTTGGAGATGTAGCCCTCACCCTCAGATTCACTAGGTACCCAAGTGCGATTGTAAAAAGCATAGTTTGGATGACTCACTTGCAAAGTGAGCACTTCATCCTTAACAATGGGCAAGGAAAACATGCCATCCCTAGGATCACTAACCATTTGAAATAAGGCGGATCCTGCCGAATTTAGAACAACGACCTCGGCCTGCACAGGCAATCCTGAAACAGCATCGAATGCATGTCCTGACCACTGGAAGACCTCCTCTGCCTGCATCTCCTCTGGTAACTCAAACTCCCACAAATCTAAATTCCCAGGTTGATTGCGATCACTGGCAAACAAGGCTCGTCGTCCATTTGGAAAAACCTGCAAGCTATTCTCATCTCCATTCGTATTGATTGGACACCCCAAATTTACTGGAGCCATCCATTCACCTGATTCGTTCTTGCGCGCCACAAACAAATCCAAACCACCTAAACCCGGATGTCCATCCGATGCGAAATAAAGCGTATTGCCATCAGGATGTAGCACAGGGTTTTCCTCCCGACCTGATGTATTGATCGTGTCTGTCAGCCGTTGAGGTTTACCCCACTCTCCTGAGCTCATTCGAGTGCTAGACCAAATGTCTTGTTCCATATCTCCGGTGTCATTACGTTGTGCCCGAACAAAAAAGATCTGGCTACCGTCTGCACTCAAAGAAGGCTGGCTCTCCCAGTAACGGGTATTCAGCACGCTCAAATTCACTTCCTCATCATAGCTCTGAGTCGAGGGGTTCCATCGTGCTTCAAACAGATCGCATGACCCCTTCCCTTGACGTGGCCCATAGCCGTCTTTTAGGGTCTCACACGCTGTGAAAATTAACCTACGACCATCTCCTCTAACGGCAGGTGCTCCTTCATTTCCGCGTGTATTCACCC
The DNA here is from genome assembly GCA_028825055.1 of Flavobacteriales bacterium. GTDB lineage: Bacteria > Bacteroidota > Bacteroidia > Flavobacteriales_D > Sanyastnellaceae > UA16. The sequence goes on from JAPKAW010000050.1 coordinate 2,365, forward strand.
CACGAATTGCCCCCATATCCTGCCAAAAACCATTGACTTCTCGAGCCTCATAAAAATCCTCTTGCCCTTGGAAGCGTCCTGCGGCACCAACTTGACGCGTGAAAATCATGCGATCACTGGAAACAAAAATGGTCGGATAATACTCGGCGTTGTTGGTGTTGACATCTCCTTTTAATGGGGCAGCAATAACGTCTACTGGTTCCATTATTGCTTGAACTGAAAACAACAATGAAGCCTCCAACAATTGATGATCTGTGCGACTCGCATCTTTAACGTCATCCCTCAAGGACTCCCATATCTTCAACGCTTCTGCATAGTGACCTGAACGATGAAGTAATCCACACCATTTCACACCCCATTTATCAAGGACATTTGGACTTAAGGCCATGGCGTTTGACATGGACTGCGATGAAGTTTCAAAATCTCCGATTCGTTCAGTCAACTGCGCGTGTAACATCCAAGCATCAAAATACAGTGGGTCCCTCTCAATCGCACCCGTGACCAACTCTAAAGCCAACTCTGCCTCGTTTGCCATATATGCTTCAACAGCCGCATCAAAACCTTTCTGTGTTTTTTTAGAAGGCTTGTGCACTCCCTCCTGACCATGTGCGAACGAAACTAAAAACAAGAGTGCTCCCACAAGCATACAAGCCTGATATTTACACATTGATTTTCCCATGCCTCGAATTTAGGGTGTGAACACATCGACCCATCAAACCCCATGCCTAAATCCTCTCTTCGCATCGGCTTGCTTTCTGATACTCACGGGCATTGGGATGAACGCATGGAACATCATTTGAAATCAGTCGATGAAATTTGGCATGCAGGAGACATCGGAGGGTTTGACGTACTCGACGCCTTGGTTAAAATTGCTCCAGTCAAAGCCGTATATGGCAACATCGACGACCACCGAATGCGTTCCGAATTGCCAGAATGGACTGAATGGGATGTCAACGGACTCAAAGTTCTGATGATCCACATTGGTGGACGCCCTGGTCGATACGAGAAAGGAATCCGATCCATGCTGAAAACGCATAAGCCCGATGTCTTCATTTGTGGCCACAGCCACCTTCTCCGCGTTGAAAAAGATCCTTCATGGGGAGGCCTTTATATCAATCCAGGTGCCGCCGGAAAACATGGATTTCATCGAATTAGAACGATGCTCAGATTTGATGTAAAATCAGGAATGATTGAAAATCTTGAAGTCATCGAATTGGAGTCTATTCGCTAATTCTTTCCATTATGAGAAAAGAATGCGTATAATTGCAACGGTTCTCGGGTCATCATACTTTATGAGGCACGGGCGATGACCAATTCAAAGGTCAACATCGAAGTTTCTTCAACCTCCCTTTTTTTTTTACTCCCCCACTTGATGTACGACATCATAGAATTGAATAGCAAAAAAGTCTCTGATCTTAGAGAAATTGCGAACAAGTTAGGCCTTCAGCGCGCTGACAAATTGAAGAAGCAAGATCTGGTTTACAGCATCTTGGATGAACAAGCATTGCGTCCCGGTTCGTTACCAACGAAAGGAAAGACTGCTGCACCTGCGAAGACTGCCTCGAAATCTCCGGCCAAATCATCTCCTAAAGCGGCTGATGCGACCAAGTCAGAGAAGTCCACTACCGCTGCCAGAAAGCCCCGTCCGAAGAAGACTCCCGTTGAAGATTCAGCGAAGCCAAGTGAAGACGGGAGTCAAGAAAGGTCATCACGGCCTGATGAACGTAAGGCGGGCGATGCTATGCGTGAGCGTAGAGATCAGCGTCAGAAAAACAACCGTTCAGAGACGACAACCGACGGTCCAAATAAGGACAACAACGAGGGACGTGTAGAATCCAAAGGATCAAATGCGAAAGGAAATCGCAATGAGACTAAACGTGATTCTTCGAAAAGCAATGCTGAAACCGGCAAACAAGAAAACAAAAACGAACCGTCCTCCAAGAAGGAAAGCGCGAATAGGAACGACGGACCTTCTAAGAACGACGGACCTTCTAAGAACGACGGACCTTCTAAGAACGACGGACCTTCTAAGAATGACAACTCTTCCAAAAACGAAGTTGCTTCTAAGAACGACCGAAATAATCGGAATAATCGGAACGATCGAAATAACCGCAACGAGCGCGGAGAACGCAACGAACGCGGAGAACGAAACGAGCGCGGAGAACGAAACGAACGCGGAGAACGAAGCGAGCGCGGAGAACGAAACGAGCGCGGAGAACGAAACGAGCGCGGAGAACGAAGCGAGCGCGGAGAACGAAACGATCGTGGAGACCGGAATGGAAGAAACAACCGAGGCAATGAGCGACGTGATCGCTACCAAAGTGAACCGGAAGAACACGGATTCAACTTTGATAATATCATCACCGCTGAAGGCGTGCTTGAGATTCAAACAGAAGGGTTTGGCTTTTTGCGATCAGCCGATTACAACTATTTGAATTCACCTGACGATGTCTATGTGACTTCACGTCAAATCAAGCAGTTTTCGTTACAGACTGGAGACTCGGTTATTGCAAAAGTCCGTCCTCCTAAAAAAGGCGAGAAATTTTATCCCCTCATCGATGTTATCAGCATCAACGGGCGAACTCCAGAATGGGTGCGTGACCGGATTCCTTTTAAGTTCCTGACGCCCCTCTTCCCACAAGAACGCTTCAATTTGAGCACACGTGGCGGCAACATATCCACTCGTTTGATGGATTTGTTCGCTCCTGTAGGCAAAGGACAACGTGGTATGTTGGTATCCCAACCAAAAACAGGTAAAACGACCTTACTCAAGGATGTTGCCAATGCGATCGCATTGAATCACCCAGAAGTCTATCTGATCATCTTGCTGATCGATGAGCGACCTGAAGAAGTTACGGATATGAAGCGAAGTGTTAACGCCGAAGTCGTTGCTTCTACGTTTGATGAGCCCGCTGACCGGCATGTTAGAATCGCTGACTTGGTTCTTGAAAAAGCCAAACGCATGGTTGAGTGTGGACATGATGTGTGCATTCTTTTGGACTCTATCACACGATTAGCGCGGGCATACAATACCGTCTCTCCAAGTTCAGGAAAAATCTTGAGTGGTGGTGTTGAAGCGAACGCACTGCAAAAGCCGAAGCGTTTCTTTGGTGCTGCACGAAACATTGAAAATGGAGGCTCCCTATCTATTATTGCGACGGCATTGACCGATACAGGTTCGAAAATGGACGAAGTCATCTTTGAAGAATTCAAAGGCACGGGCAATATGGAACTGCAATTGGACCGTCGGATTGCCAACCGTCGAATCTTCCCTGCAATCGATATTTTGTCTTCAGGTACGCGAAGAGAGGATCTCTTATTGGACAAGGAGACTTTGCAAAGAATTTGGATTTTACGCAAGCACCTTGCTGACATGAATAGCATCGAGGCGATGGAGTTCATGAAGGAACGCATGGAGCAGACTCGGAGCAATGATGACTTCTTGACCTCGATGAATGGCTAAATCCAGTGCCATTTCTCTGATCGGATTGGCGGGGTGGTTTGCACTGAAGCTATATGGACTGGGAACGCTTCCTTGGGAATCCTCTATCACGATAGGGGTTCTTTGGCACTTTACAACGTTCATTGCTCTTGCCGCTTACGGAGCGCGTGCTGGTTTTCAATCTCAAGACGAACACTTTCTTGATCGTTGGAGAAAGAGCGCTCAAAGTACCGCGCGTCATGCACTTCTTGTTTCAGTTGCAATGGGCCTTTGGTATTATGTCATCGCCCCAGGCGCGCTAGAAAATCAAAAGCGAAGTCAAATTGAACAGGTGCAACAAACGCTCGGAAATCAAAATAGCTTTGAAATCTTGCAGGCCGCACAGCCCGAATTGTCCCATCTCTCGCGCGAAGATGTTTTGAAAACACAAATGAACAATTTGGATGTTTTTTACTCCCCTATCTTCTTCATCGGTCTGTCCCTTTTAATGTGGCTATTTGTCGGGCTGTTCTCCGCTGCTTTGATGGACTTGATTTGGCAACGAATTTGGTCACACTAAAGTGAATGCGCGAACAATGTTACATCGTCCGCTTCGTTTGTAGCTTTGGACATACTCTGATGCACTCCTTGGCATGATACAAAAAGCAATTGGCATCCTCTTCGTGTTGGTTTTAAGTTTTGGAACCGCTGGGGACTCTCATGCTCAAGCAGGCCGAAAGAACCTAGCTGCTTTTGATACCAAACCGTATCATTTTGGCTTTGCATTGTCTGGAAATCGATCTGACTTCAACCTCCTTCACCGTGCAGAGTTCTCTTTTACCGATAGCCTTGTTGGCATAGCCAATGCTCCTCAAGCAGGATTTAACCTTGCTTTGATTGCATCATGGAACATCACTCCAAATTTCCATTTGCGCTTTCTGCCCGGCCTCTCGTTTCAAGATCGAGCTCTTGAGTATCGATTTTTAGAACCCCAAGGTCAGGAGTTAATCGTCAAACGAACGGAGTCTGTATTCTTGGATTTTCCCCTCATTTTGAAATTGCGCACTGACCGAATTGGCAACTATGCAGCATTCGCTCTTGTTGGTGGTAAAATTAGCAAGGACATGCAATCCCAAGAAGAAGTCAATCAGCAATTACAGAATGATTTCATCTTGCGTTTAGAGTCCAGCAATGCCTCGCTTGATATCGGTGCTGGAGTAGATTTTTTCCTTCCTTTTTTCAAATTTAGCATTGAAGGTAAATTTGAATTTGGCACACGCAACGTTTTGATTCAAGATGAAAGCTTATACTCAAGCCCTTTAGAATCACTGAGAACCAGATCGTTCATTCTTTCACTTTGCTTCGAAGGATAACCTAGATGGGATTGCTTCGCACCCTCCTTCCTTCTAAACATGCTCCCCGCTGGATCGTTATGGGCGTGGATCTTAGCGTAGCAGTTACTGCACTTTTTGGTGCGGCCTTGCTCCGTTTTGAGTTTTTCATTCCACAAAGCGAATGGGAAATTTGGCTCAACTTCCTTCCGCTTTTCTTGCTAGGTCGATTCGGATCTTTTGCCCTATTTCACACCTCGGCGGGCATCATTCGACACACAGGGATTGCAGATGCACGTCGTATACTTCTTGCCAATTCATCCGCTACACTCGTCTTTGCCTTGGTCAACGGATTGAGCTCACAAGGTGCCGATGGACTGTACATCATTCCTTTCTCCATCCTAGGAATTGAATGGCTTTTAACCAATGGAGCTATGGTGGCCAGTCGACTTGTTGTGAAATGGCTATACCTGCAAAACCGCAAGATTCCAGGAGTCCAATCCCAAGTAGTGATCTTCGGAGCCGGTGAAGCAGGAATTATTGCCAAACAAGCGATCGACCGTGAGCTCGGAGAAAATCGCATGCGCATTGTGGCCTTTATCGATGACGCTTCTACCAAGGTTGGGAAAAAATTGGATGGCATCGATATTCTCAGTGCGATGGAAGCCAATCGTTTGTTCGCTACAGGACAAATCGACCGGCTCATCTTATCAGTTCAAACACTCGCCACAGAGCGACGACAAGAAATTGTAGACATGGCATTGCGTCATGGAGTGCGGCCTCTAGACGTGCCTCCTGTCAATCGTTGGATTAACGGAGAGCTTTCAGTCCGACAAATTAGAGAACTACGCATTGAAGACCTCTTGGGACGAGATACCATTCAACTCGATCAAGAAGATGCCTTTGCCTCCATTCTCGGAAAACGCATTGTCATTACAGGAGCTGCAGGGTCCATTGGTTCTGAATTAGTGAGACAGGTCCTCGTGCACAAGCCTCAGGCTGTTTTGGCCATCGACCAAGCTGAGACCCCCATGCATGATTTACACTTGGAACTCAAAAAGTTGGGCATCCTAGATCATGTACAACTGCAAATTGGAGACGTTCGTGATCGAGAACAAATGGCAAAAACGTTGGAGACATTCCAACCGCACATGGTGTTTCACGCGGCAGCATACAAGCATGTACCGCTGATGGAAGCCCAGCCATGGCAAGCATTTGAAACAAATGTTATGGGGACTTACAACACCCTTATCGCAGCACAACAATCCGGCTGCGAAAGGTTCGTACTCATTTCCACAGACAAAGCCGTCAACCCGACAAGTGTCATGGGAGCCACCAAGCGAATGGCGGAAAAGGTGGTACGATTCCATGGGCATGAAAGTGCCACGCGCTGCATCATAACCCGGTTTGGTAACGTGCTCGGAAGCAATGGCTCAGTGATTCCTCTCTTTCGGCAGCAAATTGAATCAGGCGGCCCGATTACAGTCACTGATGCTGAAGTGACACGCTACTTCATGACTATTCCTGAAGCAGTGTCTCTTGTTATTGAAGCTGGCACCATGGGCACGGGTGATGACTTGTTCGTTTTCGACATGGGCGAATCCGTTCGAATTTTGGATTTAGCATATAAAATGATCGCTTTGGCCGGTCTTGAGAAAGGCCGCGATATTGATGTTCAAATCACGGGACTGCGTCCTGGAGAAAAATTACATGAAGAGCTCCTCGGTGCTCGCGAGTCACTTTTAGCGACACACCACCCGAAAATTATGCGGGCCCAAACTCAGGCCAACATGTCTGAATCTAGTGTAAACCAATTGCACATTCTACTTTCAAAACGAGGAGATCATCAAGCCACTTCCGTGCTCCTTAAAGAGTTGATTCCAGAGTATATCCCCGAGGAGAAGGTGACGATTGATTCGAAGCATGCCAGGGTATAAGCCGATCTATGGAAAGCGACAAAGAGGATCAATACCTCACCATTGAGGCACCTTGCGAGGGACTATTCAAGGCCAAAGGCTCGAAGCATTTTGGATACGTATTTCCACTTGTACATGCGAAACAAGTCAAAGAGCTACTGGAAGAAATCCGCGTTCAACATCCAACGGCTGGACACCTCGCTTTTGCTTACCGGCTTGGTACCCAAGGGGAAGAGTGGAGAGCCAACGACGATGGAGAACCCAATAACTCAGCGGGGCCGCCAATCCTAGGTGCGCTGCGAAGTCATAACATCACTCAATGCATGGGAATTGTCGTCCGCTATTTTGGCGGAACGAAGTTGGGCGTGAGCGGATTAATTGAAGCGTATCGAGAGGCCACCAATGAGGCTATATCAGCAGGCAACATTGTTCAACGACACATGATATCATCCATTTCATTGACATTTCCCTATGCCCGGCTGGGTCCTGTCATGTCGTTAATGAAGCGGCTCCGGCTCACCCCTCTAGCTCCCGATTTCCAATTGACATGCGTCATGAAAATTGAAACAAGGAGCAGCTCCATGGGTGAAGTAATCGCAGCGTTATCTCTGATCACTGACGTTAAAATCGAAGAGTAGCGCTAAGGTTATACCTCCGAAACGATCAATTAGGCTAGTTTTCTCGCGACGTACATCATCCGCTCGCTTCCCAAGCAGTATCGCTCGACTAGTTGTTCGCCAAGAACTTCGCCATAATTCACCGTTTCTACGGTGAATCCGGCTTCCTCCAATCGCTCCACATACCCTTGATAACCGTACAACCGGACGTGATCACTCTGCCAATACAATCGCTCCCTTTCTTTTGGGTCTGTCACCAATGGGTCTTCCTGCGTCCTTGGATTGTTCATATCAATAGGCACCTGAAAAATACCCCAACCACCAGGCTTCATCACCCGGTAAAACTCCTGTAACGTGCGAAGATCATTTTCCACGTGCTCGAGCAAATGATTGCCCATAATCACATCAAAGGAGCCTTCGTCAAACGGTATATCATGCACATCAAAGTGATGATCAGCCCAAGGTGAATTCAAGTCCGCTGTGACATAATCCAGATGGCTCATTTGCTTAAATAGCCCAAGAAAACAATATTCTGGAGCAAGGTGAAGCATCCGCGCAGGTTTCGTAAAGAAGTCGGTTTCACGCTTTAAGTAAAGCCAAAGAGTCCGGTGACGCTCTAGCGACAAGCTATGTGGAGCAAGCGCGTTGGGTCTTGAATGCATGCGGCCATAAGGCAACATTTTTCGGTAGGTCTTTCCGGAAATAGGATCTTCAAAGCGACGACCGTGCCATAGAAACGCAATGCGTAAAATGCTCCAATGAGATAGCGAATGCAACCGATGGCGCGGAACAAATCGAGTCAGAATGGAAATGATAATTTGAACCATGAACTTGCTAAAAATAAGAACGGCAGCGCACCAAAGTGCACTGCCGTTCTCAATATCTCGTTTTCTTATAGAATGATCACCTGGAGCGAACCCGAAGTGCCATTTTCTCCAGCGACGAAAGTGTAATGACCTGCCGCCAAACTTGTCCAGTCAATCAGTTCATTTCCTTGGGCCAGCCCTTGGTCAACCACTCGACCGAACGCATCCAGCAAACGGTATGACATGTCTGAATGCGCTGAACGATCCCATGTCATTTGTACCATTCCATTCGTAGGGTTCGGATACAACGC
>JAPKAW010000321.1 GCA_028825055.1 Flavobacteriales bacterium
CTGTACTGGTATCCAACTCCGTAACCATATCAGTTTTCAGGTTCAGGACAGCAGCCTCCAAAGCAGATTTATACCAATATTCACCTGTAGACAACGGGTTATTCTCCAATGCATACGGAGAATTATTTAATACCACGATTGAACCAAAATCGTCATCGTTCGGGGCATCTAAATAGCCCTCGTAGTCCTGAGCTATGCGCGAATTATCAAATGGAGCCTCCCCCATTTTCCCAATGACATATGTCTCGGGGATAACGTCAGCAAAATAGCGTCCCGTCTCGTCTGTCCGCACAGGAATTGCAGGACATCCTTTGAGCGGGAAGTATGGCGTTTGATTCCGCGTCAAATAGTCATCAGCGGAAATCACATACTGGGTGCCCTCAATCCAATCAGGAGCCCATTCATCTGTACCTGCTCCTGTATAGATTGTGTCAACAGGGAACAAGAGGAATTTCGCAAATCCAATGTTGTTTTGGGTCGTTCCCCACTCCGCATCAACGGATGCTTGACTTCCATTGATCAAACCAGCAGCCTTGCCGGTTGAAGTATCCCAGAATGTCAATTCATCCCCAGCAGCAATGCGATCTTCAACAATGGTCAGTTCGATATTTCCATTGTTTACGAACGTATGACCTAATTTGGAAACGGTGAGAGTGTGCGTTCCAATTGGCACCGTCACCGCCAACATACCTCGGGCATCCGTTAACAGCATGTTGTTATCCCCGTCCATGAATGGAATTCCATCCACAGCAACACTCACGCCACGTGCAGGACAGTTCGGTCCATCTAACGGACTACTTGTATTTCCAAGTCCATTTTCGAGGTAGTTGAATGTTGTTCCTAAATAGTCACCCATCGCATTCGCTTCAAAACCGGTGGTATCCAAATCTTGATAGAATACCTGAATATTCTGTTCGAAGCTCGAAAGGTCTGTGAAGTTGATGTTCGCCTGTGTTGGTTGAATATCACCAATACTCAAGTAAAGCTGAGATGGAGCGAATAGATGAATTCCTTTATCTGGGTCAACCTTAAACGTATTGCCTGTACCCGTGTACTTGATGTTGTCCACTCTGTACTGGCCATCTACAGTCGTTTTGCCCTTATTCTGCAGTTGCGGTGGCTCAGAAGGATCGAAATACAACCCTGTTTCAGGAGCTTCGATCACCACATTCCCTTGTGATTCGTAGAAAACTGCGTGATTTTTACTCCAAACTCCACTCGAGACTTCTTTGGCTCGATCATACGAGCGATTTCCTACGGCCTCGTCAAACTCCAAGTAGTTAAGCAGTCCATCAGAATCATATGCGATGTAGCGATTGAATGATGCCATTGCCAAACTGTCTCCTTGAAGTGTATCTCCTTCTGTTGAAACAATTTCATCTGTCCAAAGACGGATTTCATCCAATGTCATCCGTGTGGTCGCCTTTGCAGATGTTGGCACGACAAGACCTTCATTGACCATGTCGAGCATGTAACATCCTTCGAAGATGTTCACAAAAGGATTGAAATCATTGGACTCGTAAGTCGACGCGCCACTCTGGCCATACGTACCGTACAATCGATTGCAACCTGCAAGGCATTCACCGTTCGGCGAGCGCAAGACAGAGCGTATTTTGCTCGATGACACCGTAACATCGTTCCCAATTACAGGATCATTCACCATAGCTGTGGGCACCAGTCGGTTGAAAATCAAATCTGAAGAAACTGCAGTCGATACCCAAACCGGGTCTCCCACTGCTGATTCTGGACCGTTGAACAGCGCGTTCTGTACTTCCGAACTGATGACACCATTCCACAGGGCAAATCCGTGAATCAGACCTGAGAATCCCCCATTTGACGTAGCACCGCCTCCTAAGTACAGATTGGCATCTTGCCAATTGTAACCCCAATCGTCATCTTCACCAACAAGTTCTGCACGCCATAATTGCTCTTCGTTTGCATCGTAGAAAGATGGGCGAGCCGTCAACTTTATGGACGAACCATCTACCACAAGCGTTACATGATACCATGTCATGGGCTGCAAATCACTCACATTCTCCTCGACACCATCAAGCAATGGGTGCACAACAACCATCGAATCCTCGCCTAAAACTGCCTGTAATTCACCATTTCTGATGAAAACCTCTAGGTCTGGATTGCCTTCCTCACCTCCCAAGCTAAATACGGTGTACCGCTCAAAGTCATCAGGAGAAATCGA
>JAPKAW010000322.1 GCA_028825055.1 Flavobacteriales bacterium
GGAGCACTTTGTCGAAGATTTCCGATCGCATCCAGTCGGGTGCGGCCCGTTCAAATTGGCCTGGTGGTTGGAGGATGTGGCCTGTGTCATGCATCGAAACGAATCCTATTGGGAGAAAGACGAGGCGGGCAATGCGTTGCCATACCTGGAGGCTGTTCACATCGACTTCGCTTCCGACATGGGGGCAGAGTACCAAGGGTTGATGCAGGGGAAGTACGATTTCATGAGTGGTTTGCATGCGGCATACATGGAGGAACTGCTTGATGAAGAAGGCGGTTTGAGGTTGGAACATGCCGAAACCGTGCGGCTGGAGAAGGTCCCATTCTTAAAAACAGATTACATCGGCATCACGTTGTTGCACGATCCAGGGTCCGAGTGGAATCCGTTGCAGGATGTGCGCATTCGAAGAGCCATGTCGCTGGCAATCGATCGAAATGGCATCGCTCGGCATCTGCGTCGAGGAGCCGTAGTGCCAACACAGGATTTCGTGCCGCCCAGTTTATTGGGTCAATCACGCCACGCACATGCGCCCAAGCAAGACTTGGTTGCAGCAAGGTTGCTTGTTGATTCGGTTCGATTGGATTATCCCAATGATTGGGACGACGTCATGCTATCCACCACCTCAGATTATACAGATCTTTGTGCAGCACTTCAATTTCAATGGCGTGCGATTGGATTGAATGTAGAGGTAGAGGTACTTTCCTCTTCGACGCATCGTGAGCAGGTCGCCCAAGGAAAATCTATGATGTTTCGAAAATCGTGGCTCGCTGATTATGCCGACGCAGAAAATTTCTTGGGGCTGTTTCATTCGAAAAACTTTGCGCCGAGTGGTCCCAATTATACCCGTTATACCTCACCAGTGTTTGATTCCACATTGGATGATGCCATGAATGTATTGGATTTCCAAAGTCGCTTGGAATCCTACCGCAGAATGAATGCGTTGGTTGCCCAAGACTTGCCGGTTATTCCCTTGTTTCATGATCAGGTCACCCACTTTGTCCGAAACGACATCTCGGGCTGGGTAATCAGTCCCGTAAATCGTTTGGACCTGAGGCGTGTGCGCAAGGGGAACGATTGATTTCATCGGGCTACGCTTAACTTGTCCAAACAGAACTGCATTTCATGTTGAAAATTGATAGCCATACCCACATTATTCCGCGCAATATGCCTCGTTGGACCGAGAAGTTCGGCTACGGTCGATTCATTCATTTAGAAGACAGTCCGAATCCGGGGTTTGCAAGCATGATGCAGGGTGACCGTTTTTTTCGTGAGATCGGAGCGAACTGTTGGGATGCCGAATTGCGGAAAACGGAGTACGGTGGGCTCGGAGTTCAGGTCCAAGTCGCCTGCACCATTCCGGTGATGTTTAGCTACGATGCAAAGCCAGATGATGCGTTGGAATTGGGCCGTTTTTTAAACGATGACTTGGCCGAAGTGGTCGCCAAAGATCCGCATCATTACGCGGGACTTGCCACGGTGCCAATGCAAGACGCAGACAAAGCCATTCGTGAATTGGAACGTGCGAAGTCGTTGGGGTTGTTGGGCGTTCAAATCGGATCCAACATCAATGGATTGAACTTATCAGAGCCTCAGTTCTTTCCGTTTTTTGAAGCGTGTCAAAACTTGGGGATGGCGGTTATGATTCACCCTTGGGAGATGATGGGGCGAGATGAAATGGAAAAGTACTGGCTTCCTTGGCTTGTTGGAATGCCGGCGGAAACTTCACGTGCAGCGAGTTCACTAGTTTTTGGAGGCGTTTTTGAACGGCTTCCCAACTTGAGGGTGATGTTGAGCCATGCAGGCGGATCGTTTTTGACGACGCTCGGTCGATTGGAACACGGATTGCGTTGTCGTCCAGATTTGGTCGCAGTGGACAATGCCGTGGAACCTCGCTCGTATTTAGGTAAATTCTGGATTGACAGCATCACCCATGATGCTGATTTGTTGCATTATGTACTGAAACTGCAGGGTTCCAATCGCATTTGCATGGGTTCTGACTATCCGTTTCCTTTAGGTGATCTGGAGTTGGGCCGCTACATGGAGTCCATGGGGTTGTCACAAGAGGAGCTACAGAATATGTTTGCTGGCGCGGCGCTCGAATGGTTAGACGTTCCAGCTTCTCATTTTGGTCATTGATTGACACCATTGACTGAGTTGGAATCAACAGGAGCAA
>JAPKAW010000323.1 GCA_028825055.1 Flavobacteriales bacterium
CCGGATCGGCGATACTATTGTTTTTTTCTGAATGGATTACTCCCGTTCCTGCTGACATAATTTGAATGTCACCTTTTTCGATGACTGCCCCATTCCCCATGCTATCTTCATGTCTCAGACTTCCCTCTAACGGTATGCTGATAATTTCCATGTTATCATGAGGGTGCTTGCCAAAACCTTTTCCTGCTGAAACAAAATCATCATTCAACACGCGTAAAGGTCCGAAATGCATCCGCGAAGGGTCGTGCCATTGCGCAAAGCTGAAGGAGTGGTACGTATTTAGCCAGCCGTGATCGGCATGGCCTCGTGACGATGCCCTGTGTACTGTGTATATAGGAGTGTTCTCCATGGTGGTCAACAAGTATTCCGTGTCATCGATCAAATCCCTCGCTAATATCAGTCCGTTATGCTCTATCGACACCATCAAAAATATGAGGATTGAAATAGGCAAGAAGCGATTCAGGCTCAAAGTGATTTTACGTACAAACATTTATGACTCGGATTCAAACAAATTTACATAGAACTTTGGCATGACTTTCGCATCTTAGAAGCAAATTCAGTCGAACATTAACAAGTCACACTATGCGTATACATGTATCTCTTTTCGGATTGGCTATTTCTTTACTCATGTTGACAGGATGTGCTGAGAATCCATTAGGAAAATCAGTTAAAGAACCATTCTCTGGTTCGAAGTATGAGTCCAATCAACGATTTTACCGTGGTGTAGGAAAAGGATCTAGTAAAATGGATGGGATAGCGCAAAGTCAAGCTGAAATGAAAGCACGTCAATCCATTGCGCAGCAGGTTCAAACACACTTTGAGGTTGTAACGGATGACTACCAAAGAAGTGTAACCGGAGAACACGTGGCTGATGTCATGGCGCGATTTGAGACTTTGGCTCGAGAAATCACTCGAACTCAATTGACAGATCTACGCAATTTGGGCTCTGAAAAGTACATGACTGATGCCGGTGCGTATACAGTTTACGTTGCTTTTGAAATCAAAAAAGCAAGCATGTACCGCCACATGAAAAAGCAGGCGAAATTGGACGCTAAGATTTCTAAGCAATCACTAAAAGAAATTGAAGCATTGCTCGATCTAGAAATACAGAAGGCTGAAAATGAAGAGTAGTTCCGCCTTAGTTCTTCAGTAAGAACGAGTACTTCTCTGTAAACTTTTTCATCTTGGGAGCAATAACAGCTTGACAATATGGAGCTTCTCCATGCAACTCGAAATAGGATTGGTGGTAGTCTTCCGCTTCATAAAAGGACGATGCGACCTCTATTGTAGTTACAATCGCCGAAGACAAGTGGCTAGTTGCCTCTTGAACGGCTTGTTGAACAATGGGCAGTTGCCCTTCCGAATGATGGAAAATTGCAGAACGGTATTGAGTCCCAGCATCGGCGCCTTGTCGATTTAACGTTGTTGGATCATGCGTTGCAAAAAAGACTTCCAATAATAGTGACAACGATACAATGTCAGGATTGAATACAACTTGAATGACTTCAGCATGGCCAGTAGTACCATTGCAGACTTCGCGATAAGCAGGGTTCTTGACGTGGCCTCCCATATAGCCCGAGGTCACAGATTCAACGCCCTCAATAGCATCAAAAACAGCCTCGACACACCAAAAGCATCCGGCACCGAGCGTTATAGTCTGCATCCCCATTGTTTTTAAGTAAATATCGTGATTCCTAGTTTCGACCTGCTTGGTGTTCCCCATCACAAGTGGGGTTACCACACCCAACGCAAGAAACAAAAGCGCGCTCCCAATTCCGATTGTGAATTTCTCCATATTCCAATGATGTCTGAAGCTTGAAGTCCAATTTCAAGACCGCGTTTTCCAGTCTTAAGAATAAAACCCGCAGGGATGCGAATTGTTTCATCGCCGACTTTACGAATGCCTGTTTCTAAACGCAACCAATCCAAGGGGCTTACGACACAGCTCAGTCCGAATCGAGTCCCCGAATTGCCCACCAACTCGGGGTTGTCAAATGAAGCATCTCCTGCGAAAGTCAAAAGGTTCCCGGCCTTTACTCCAGCTCCAATATGAAAGCCCATTCCGTTGTTGATTCTTCGGGTCTCTGTTGTTCCATTTTCGAACCACGTTACCGGATTCAGAGACAGCTGCATAATGTCGATCCATTGATTGGGGTTAGTAGCTAAG
>JAPKAW010000051.1 GCA_028825055.1 Flavobacteriales bacterium
TCCGCAATCTCTGAAGTGAGCGCCAAGGCTTCGGGTAAATCCGCAAATAACTTGCGCATCTCTGAAGGTGTTTTGACGTACCACTCGCTGTTGGGCATGCCAAATCGAAACTCACGGCCACGCTTGCCAATGTACCTCTTGGGCTTACTCACGTTTTGGGCATCCTTGACACACAACAAAATGTCATGCGCCTCTGCCTGCTTCTTCTGGGTGTAGTAGCTGCTATTGGCCGCGATGTAGCGTACGCTATGCTTCTTACAGAATCGCAGCAATGTCTCATTCACGACTTGCTCTTCCTCCAAGCCATGCCGATTGAGCTCCGCATAAAAATGTTCTCCAAACGTCTCCTTCCACCAGATGAAAGCCTCTTCGGCTTGCACTTCTCCAACGTTCAAAATCAAGGAAGGAATCTCACTGAACAGTCCACCAGTAGTAACGATTAAATCGCCTTTGAATGTGGTGATTAGCTCCTTGTCAATTCTTGGGCAGTAGTAAAAACCATCGGTATAGGCCTTGGAGCTGAGCTTGGTGAGGTTGTGGTAGCCGGCCTTGTTTCGGGCAAGTAAAACCACGGGATAGCCATCGTCTTTGGTGGATTTATCCGCATGGTCTCGGCAGACATTGAGTTCTGCGCCGACAATGGCCTTGATGCCTGCATTGTTTGCTTCTCGGACAAATTGGAACGCGCCCATCATGTTGCCATGATCGGAAATAGCCATGGCCGGCATCCCTTTGTCAACAGCCTCCTGAACCAACTCCGGGATGGTACTCACGGCTTGAAGGATGCTGAACTTGCTGTGTGTGTGCAAGTGAACAAACGGAACGTCTTCGGAAACAGCGACTATAGGTGCCTTGGGTTCTTGAATGTCTGTTTTCTCGGTAGCCTCAAAATTGGCCGCTTCAAGCTGAGGAGCTTCGTAAACAATGCCATCGGGATCCAACAATTCAGGACGTTGGATGACCCGGAGTCGACACAATTCAAAGAAGCACTTTGCGGTGGCATCCACGTCATAAGCTGCGTCGTGAGCCTCACCAAATCCGCGATCGAATAACTTGACGTGCAACTCGGTCAACGTTGGCCACTTGAATCGCCCTCCGCGTCCTCCCGGAATCGCACAAAACTCGGTGGCTTCGTTTTTGGAATCAATGACCGGCTTGCTCGTCAGTTTCTCGAGATCCTGTGTCAATCGATGGTATTCCGCACCGACGATGTTCACATCAAACTCGATATTGTGGCCCATGACATACTGAGCGCGTGCCAAATCAACGTCAAACGCTGCCAACACCTGTAACAATGGAATGCCGTCGGCCTCGGCGCGCTCAGTGGTAATCCCATGAATCTTCGCGGACGTAAATGGAATCGTAAACCCATCGGGTTTTACTATGTGATTTCCGCGCGAAATCAGCGTCCCTTTCGCATCGTGCAATTGCCAGGCAAGTTGCACCAATCGGGGCCAGTTGTCACTGTCCGTCAGCGGAGCTTTCCAATCGCGGGGCAAGCCCGTAGTCTCGGTATCGTAGATCAAAAACATCCCTCCGAAACTACAGGATGAAGAGGGTAATTACCTCACGTTATATCCATCAGTTATGCACCGCTTCTCCCCGAATTATGTTGCAGGCAAAAAATGCCGTTTTTTCAACATGATTCAGCTGCATCACTCCTTCTAAATTGGAATATTAGCCATCGCCGTCTATCGAGGCGTCACTGGCATGTTTCACCAAATTCACTTAAAAGCAAGAGCAGGTCTGAAACGTTGACAAATCCATCACTGTTCACATCGGTCGTGCACATGGATTCATTCTCTGGGTCACAAGCTTCTCCGCAACTCCCATCATCGATGGTGGCCAATGGATTGAAATTACCCGCATTTTCATCGGTGCAACCTGCAAACAAGCAACTACCATTGTCAACGTTGGCAAAGGTCACATAATTCACCGCAGTAGCGTACATGCACCCCGCAATCGGGTTCGGATTTTCCGTAACCTCCAGCCAAGCAGAGTACGTCTGCTCGCCAATGCTGAACTCCTGACCGAAAATGGAAATAAAGATTTCCCCTGAAGCGGTGATTTCATGTATTCCAGGTGCACTCGGTATACCCGAGGCAGCAATACAATGCTGTGAACTCGCTCCCAAATCGCCCAAGGTGAATTCGTTTGAATCCACCCAATCAGGCAATCCGTCCAAAGCATCCCATGCCACGTGGTGCACGCCATAAGAAACTCCAGATTGCGGCTCAATTAGCGAAGCAGGCACATTGAATACCCACTCACCAGACCATGGAACACCATGCGTCGCTTCTTGCATTGCAGGATACAATCCCACGGATTCATCATACCATGCTTCATCGCCGATGGAGAGGCAATCATAAGTGAGGTAAATACACTCCCCAGCGCAGCCCGCCTCCGAATCGAAGTTCAAAGCCTCGGAGTCCTGACAACCCGGAAAGACGCATAAATCGTTATCCTCCACCATTGCATCCGGCTCAAAATTACATGCCGATATTTCCGTGCATCCCGTTAATTCTTCCTCACACGACACTAGATGCCAACCTAACCCTGACCAATCATCTACCTCGAATATATCCCACTCCGACAATGCATCGAATACAACTGGATCTTCTGTCACACCCTCTAAAACTAAAGGCTTCCTTCTCAAGGTATGATTGTACGTTAACACTACGTTACCGTCTCCATTATCTACAAAACCATTGAGCGAATCATCTGTCCAACCATACCCTGGATCTTCTCCTGGATTACCAAAAATATCAACAATTCCATCTGAACCAATCAGTACCAACGCATCGTTACCATTGAAATAAGTGGGAGCAGGGTATTCGCTCGCATCAAGTTGATCTGCCAAAGCCAGTAAATCAGAATCGACAGCAGGTGAAATACCTCCGCCGAAGTCTATGTCTTCCGTTTGTCCATTGACGAGCACATGTGTTTGATGTGGCCCGATGAAACCTGCAAGCTGCACATATGAGTCAGCCATGCCGCCATTTGGCCAACGCTCGAGCACATAAGTCGATAAATCAATCCAATGTGCAGTGGGATTATAAAATTCCACCCCTTTGTTGTTTCCCGTTCCCTCAAAATATTCAGAAATAAAGATATCAGATGCTCCTTCACACAGCAAAGAGTCGCCCAGTGAAGGTGATAACACTTTATCTATGACGTGTAATACACCGTTGTCAGCTACCACATCTGCTACGTATACTTGTGCTTGGTTGATGAATACGCCGTCTCCAGTAATGGTTACTTCTACTTCATCGTCAATCAAAGTGGTGATTGTTTGTCCACTGGATAAATCTGCTGAGAGCACTTGATCCGATACAACGTGATAAAGCAGAATATCAATTAAATCGGGAGAAGCCAAAAATTCTTCTGCAGTAAAACCCAGTTCTTCTAGTAAAACATCAAAAGCCATATCGTCTGGTGCAAACACTGTAAATGGTCCTTCACCACTCAACGCATTGGTTAGCCCGGCCGCTTCTATGGCCAATGCTAAGAATGTGTGGTTTCCGCTAGCCTGGATAATCGTTACCACCGTCTCAGGCTCAGGCTCCGTATCTTCAGGAATAAGAACCGCATCAATGACGTGCACTACTCCGTTATCAGTTACGATGTCTGCGACTGTGACCATCGCGTAATCGATGAATAACTGTCCGTTATTAATGCCAACTGTCACGTCATTTCCAAGCAACGTGTTCAACACTTGGCCATTGGACAAATCTTCTACGAGCACTTGATCTGATACAACGTGATTAAGCAGAATATCGGTTAGTAACGGGATATCACTTAAAAGAGCTTCGACTATTCCTTGCGGCAAAGCATTAAATGCATTGTCAGTCGGTGCAAAAAGAGTAAAAGGACCTTCTCCACTTAATGCCCCCGCTAAACTCGTTTCAAGAAGTAATAACTCAAGGGTAGTGTGATCATTGCTGTTGTCAATTATATCGAAGACACTGTTGCTTACTTCAGCAGGGTTTACTATAACCGTAGCAACCATGCCATTGACAGCATGGGCTCCGACGGAACAATCGTATTCATGTATACCTTCTACAGTAAAAGTGTGTGAACCGAGGCAAACACCATCGCTGTTCCCTACAACTGGCCCGATATCAAATGTTTCGGGGTTGTTAAAGGACTCACCAGTAATTGAGCTCACATCGCCATTCACATCATGTGTTCCACCCACATTGACCCAAACGACGGTTTGACCAACTTCAATTTCGAGTGCGGATGGGGCATAGAAGAAATTCGAAGCTTCGACTACTACACCTTCAATTCCACAGGGGTTTGCCGCGCAATCGTTGGCTTGGAAAATAGCAGCATGACCTTCATAGCTATTTTGAGCCGATTGTGTCAAAATTCGGTTTGGGCAAATGGTGTAAATCGTTGGCCAAAAAGTGTTTTGATAGTCGGAAAAAATAGCTTCACCATTGTCAATGATTGGGTACTGCGTGTTTGATACCCAGTCACCTTGACTATCTCCCTCTCCATAGAGAGCACTCAATGGGGAATAATCAGACTCAATGAAAAAGATGCGCAGTTCATCGGTACCGTTGGGTCCAAAATCAGTGTACAAAGCATTAAGAACCCCATTCGTATGATACGCCCAGCATGGAGGGCACCAAGTGGCGGAGAATTCTAAAATTACTTTTTTACCCTCGTCAAGCAAGTCATAAAGATTGTGTTCCACGCCTTGTATGTCAGTGGCCGTAAAGTCTGGCGCAATACTGCCATCAGGAAGCTGGGCTAATGACAATGTCGTGCTACCAAAGCACAACTGACTCAGCAATAAGAGACAGAAGAAAGGGCGTAATCTTTGCATCATATGAAGTTAAGCAAATTACTCCTATTGAGCAACTTAAGAACTCCACTTTTGCGATATCACCATCACAACGGAATTAACGTTAAAGCTCACTCACTTTGCTTCACTCGATATCTCCGTCAAACGGGCGAATGACGATTTCCTCAATCACGGCCTCGGGCGGCAAGCTCCACGCAGACCAGACCGCTTCCGCAATGTGGTCGGCATTCAACAAGCGTGACTCAGGAAACGAAACACCTTCCCAGGAGGCGGACCAGGTAGGGCCCGGCATGATGGAAGTGACCCGGATACCTCGTGGGCGAAATTCATGCCGAAAGGCTTCGACCATGGTGGCTTGAGCGTGCTTGGAAATGCTATAAGAAGGCTTGCCCAGAAACAACTTACGCGAGGCAACGGACGCCATGTTAATGATGTGTGTACCGGACGACATCACAGACACCAATCCACGCGTTATCTCATAGTGAGACAAGACGTTGAGTTGAATCATATAACGTAAATTATCCGCATCCTCCTCCAACAAGGAACCGGGCAAGTAGACCCCTGCATTGTTCACCAATACATCCAATCGCGGGAGACGGTCTTGCAGCTCAACGACCAACGCACCCACCTCATCCGGCTTGCTCAAATCCGCACAGTAAACGGCAACTGACAAACCCGGTCTTTCCAACGCTGTTTTCATGGCGTTCAAGTCGTCTTGATTCCTCGCGACTACATGCAACTCAGAGGCGGTTGCCGCGAAGCGTTCGACAATGGCACGACCAATGCCTTTGGTGGCACCGGTAATCAGAACAACGGGATTGGAATTCATAGAATGGGCTTTTAGGATGGCAATTCACCAGGTTGAGGCAGGCCGAAAAAACGTTTCCGAAACGGCTCCACATCGGGCCAAACATCCGGAGCAGCGATTGCAATCTCATCCGATCGATCAAACACAGGACGGTTGACGCACAAAATTGAGCGCTCCATATCCGTGGGGTTTTGGTACGCATGGACCAATTCCAAGGGCCAGAAATGAGCAACACCTCCGGGTACGGGCTGTTCTTGCAACAGTAGGCCATCGGACATCACCAACTCTGCCTCGCCCATGACGCGATGAAAATGAGGTGGAATTTGACCGCCTGCACGAATGCGCAATCGGTAGATACCACAGTCGCGGTTCTCATGCAACACATCGACCAGACCAAATTCATTGCGCTCTTGGGTATAGGCGTAGTCTCCTCGTTTCCTAAGAATGTGCACAGCGGGAATCGCTCGCCCCCCCAAAGCCAAGGGTTTTTCAATGGTTACCTCCATGGCCTCAAGCCTCTGCCCCAGACGATCCGGAGCTTGAGGACCCAATACAACTGCACACAAGGCCTCAGCGGCTGTCTCCAACAACCTGTATTCACCAGCTTCCAATAAAAACGCGAGGTCGCCCGCTACATGGCTGTAATCCATGGATTCCTCCAGCGAATTGCCAAAGGATCCTGGACGACGTTCAAGAAACAAGCGCGCTTTGAGGATCAAAGGTTGCGGCGTCAAGCGCTCGTGAGGATGTATCCCCACCAAACATGAAGCATGCAACTCGCGAAGCTCTACACAATCAAAATCAGAAACGTTCATGAGGTTCGTGGTACCAAGAGGTCAAACAAATTGATTCGGATCCGGGTCTTCGGGTCAAATCCCAACTGATTTTCATACCGATTTAACGTCGCAATCGCCTCCTCTTCACTCGAGGCCCCAATCGCCTCAAACTCCACACACGCCAACGATTTATCACCGTGACGTGCCTCGTAATGGACGATTTCACAATCCGGAAATTCAAAGACCCAAATGGCCTTTTCAATGGGATAGCCCTCTGACGTTCCCACGAGCTTCATCCAGGCCATGATGGCAGATTCTTGAGACGGATTCGCTCCCAATTCCAAGTTGATTTCCGTTCGCACCTCATTCTCCTTACCACGGCTCTTGATCGTCAATTGTTGAATTTCCGTATCGATCCGATGGCGATAAATAAACTCTGGATTTGAATGCGGCAGGTAGTAGGTGTCCAAAACCTGAAGAGATTTCTCTTTGATTGGCCCCAGCGCCATTACAGATGCTGCAAACTCGTTCAAATCAAAAGAGGCATCTACTAGAAACTTGTGTTCAATTTCGAGGAAGTCAATCGAGGAGGCACTCATCGTTGAACAAGGTAATGGATGAACACCAAGTCTCCTTCGACTTCGGCGCTTTGCAATTTAAAATGGACCGATTCGGGCAATTCAGGAGCGACAACGGGCACACCCGATGTCTTTCCGATTGCCACCGGGCAAACGGTCAAAACCAATTCGTCCACTGCAGAAGCCGCATAGAAAGACCGATTGACCATGCCGCCTCCGAACAAAAGAACCTGCTGAAATCCGGCTGCCCTGCAAGCTTCTAAGGTCTCTTCTACCATCTGGCCATCTCCGTATACAACCTGCTTGACGGCTGTCCCTCTTCGCTCCTCTGAAAGGGCTTCTGACGACACGAGCCACTTGGGTGTATTGGGCTGGCCCCAAACGGCCTGGTCAGATTCAAAACCGCGATTGGTCAACATGATCCACGTAGGGAACGTTCCGCGTTCATTCAACACTTCCATCACGCCGCCACTGACATTGACGGAATGCCCCCCAACGATAACCGCATCGCACTGACGCAGCCATCGCAACATGTGTTCGTGATCCGCTTCATTGGTAAACCCATGGCGCTTGCGCTCAGCATCGGATTCGTTGGCATGCGATGCGATGCGACCATCGAGACTCGCTGCCATGATATTGATTACTTTCATTTCCATGTTACAACCGCAAAAATCAAACAATTGTTGAGCAAAACACTGGATTTCCACCGACCTTCATCAAAATGAACAGGAAAACCGTTCTAATCGCTTGCTTGCTCTGGTTTATTGGCACCGATGAAGCGGTGTCTCAAGCATGCAATGCAATCGAAATATCAGCCACCATGAGCGTGGGTTTGTACGGTGAGGAGATTGCCTGGAGCATTCTCGACCTAGACTCAGCCATCGTCGCGGGACCGTTTTCAGGATATGTCTCCGGTTCTATCAGCACGACCACAGTGTGCATCGAAGCAGGCTGCTACCTCTTGCATGCTACCGACTCGGATGGAGATGGATGGCAAGGCGCAGTCTTGATGCTCAATGAGTCTGAGGCAACAAGTCAAACGGTTCAAATGGAACAGGCTGCTTTTGAAAGCTTTACTCCTGTCGATTTTGGCGCAACGTGTGGCTGTACAAACCCTGACGCCGTCAATTTTGATCCTTCTGCGACCAACGACGACATGGGATGCTTTGTGTGTGAGGAGACTCCAGTGTATTTTGAACTATCCACCGGTACCTGGGCCTCTGAACTGAGTTGGCTTTTGCTCGATCCACTCGGAGCAACTGCGCTCAGCGGTGCTGAATTGTGGGAGGACACACCATGGGAGGACAACAGTACCTATACCGCTTGGGGCTGCGTGGCCTCCAACTGCTATACGATGCTCTTGCTTGACAGCTATGGGGATGGATGGCAAGGCGCAGAGATTTCTGTTTCGGTTCCTGCCGATTCGGGATTGGCACTCATCGCCAACGGCACAGTTCCTGTGGGCGATTTCGAATTCACACTCTCAGTGCCGCTCAGCGACGGATGCCCGGTCTATGGATGCACGGAGCCTCAGGCTTGGAACTACCAACCAAGCGCCAATGAAGATGACGGCTCCTGCACACGACAGGCTGACAACGTTTCGTTGATTGGCCATTGGACGGACACCAGCTTACCCATCAATGGACTCAATGGGCGATTCAGTGACATCGAAGGGTATGCGAAGGATGGAAGAGAATATGCCATTATAGGTTCTACCATGGGGACTCACATTATTGACATCTCAGAAGGAGCTGCGTACGAAGAGCTCTTTTTTCTTCCAGCCGCATACAGCGGAGCGGTCACCCACAGGGACTATCACATTGACGGCGAT
This sequence comes from Flavobacteriales bacterium, assembly GCA_028825055.1. GTDB lineage: Bacteria > Bacteroidota > Bacteroidia > Flavobacteriales_D > Sanyastnellaceae > UA16. The sequence continues at coordinate 8,807 of JAPKAW010000051.1, forward strand.
TTTCTCTTCGCTGTTTGCGATCAAGGAAGCAGCACATTGCAATGCTTTGACTTGGCCGGACTTCCCAATACAGTCACCACAGTGTATGACAGCGATGAGTGGGTTCGCACTGCCCACAATGTGTTTGTCGACGCGATCACAAAAAAGCTTTACGCTTGCAGCATGGCAAGGTCCGGATTCAGTTCACCGTTGCTCGTCTTGGACGTTTCCGACCCGAGTGCACCGCTAGAGTTGGTGAATTTGGATCCATGGATTCCGGGATGTCATGATGTCTTTGTGCACCATGATACCGCATGGGTCAATGGCGGTGGCGTGGTCTCCGTTCTTGAAGTGATTGATGAGCCTTCGCTCATTGGATTGATTGACGAATACCCTTTCCAAGGCGGAAACCATAGCGGTTGGTGGGTCCCTGAAGACGACCTCTATGTCTTTGCCGATGAGACACACGGCTCTCCTCTAAAAGTGATTGACACCTCTGATCTTCAAGACATGCAAGTCCTTGGATTGCTCAGTTCTGAAACAGTGCCCGAAGCCATCGCGCACAACCTCATGATTCGAGATGGGCTCGTCTTCGTGTCGTACTACCACGATGGATTGCAAGTCTTTGACATCAGCGACCCCGCAAACCCAAAAAAAGTGGCTTATTACGATACGTATGAACCAGATTCCCATGCGGGCTATGCAGGAGCATGGGGAGTGCACGCCACACTTCCGTCAGGGCGGGTTTTGATCTCGGACGTACAAAGCGGATTGTTTGTACTTCAACCTGAACCCGAAAACATCAACTTTTGCCCCGAACAACCCCCAATGTGGAATGGTCTTGAAATCACTTCAGGTGGGTCTTGGAGCACCCTTGTTGATGACCAGGCATGGGAAATAGACATTGCCTGGGCGTGGGCCGCTCCAAATGCTACAGCATGCATCGATTGCTTTGGAGACTTCGACAATGACGGCCACCGCACGACTGCTGACTTGCTCCTTCTTTTGTCCGATTGGAGTTGTACAACAGGTTGTTCTACCGATTTAAACAACAATGGATGGGTGGACATCGCTGACGTTTTGGCCTTCCTTGCTCTTTTTGGATTGCCGTGCTAAACGCATTTTCACAATAACCATTGGAATCTAAAGAAAGAGCTATTACTTTTGCGCTCCCTTTGGGGACATATTTACTGACATTAACAATGGGGTTTAGAACCCCTTTTAAAAAGTTTCTCTCATGGCAACACGCCTCCGCCTTCAACGACACGGTAAGAAAGGAAAAGCATTCTACCACATCGTAGCCGCCGATGCTCGCGCTCCTCGCGACGGACGTTTCATCGAAAAAATCGGTACTTACAACCCAAATACAAATCCAGCCACGATTGACGTCATTCATGACCGGGCCTTGCATTGGTTGCAAGTCGGAGCTGAAATGTCTGATACGGTTCGCGCTTTGATGAAGTACAAGGGCGTGGTTTACCACAACCACTTGATCAACGGTGTTCGCAAAGGCGCAATGGATGAAGCCACAGCTCAAAAGAAATTTGAGGCTTGGATGACTGAGAAGTCAAACAAAATTCAAGGCAAGCTGGATGAACTCTCTAGCGATAGTGACAAGAAGAAAGAAGCGATTTTGGTTGCTGAGCGCGCTATCAACGAAGCACGAGAAGCTGAGTTTAAAGCTGCCGAGGCTGCCGCGATTGCTGCTGCCACACCAGTTATCGAAGAGGTAGTTCCTGCTGCTGAGGAAGCACCTGCTGCTGAAGAAGCACCTGCTGCTGAAGAAGCACCTGCTGCTGAGGAAGCACCTGCTGCTGAGGAAGCACCTGCTGCTGAGGAAGCACCTGCTGCTGAGG
>JAPKAW010000052.1 GCA_028825055.1 Flavobacteriales bacterium
TTTTTGAGTTCTTCAGAACTCAATAGCCGTATGTCAGTTCGATCTGTCATGAGCGGCAAAGATACGGGGAGAACCGAGGGGAGCTATTGCGACGTTAACAATTGCTGTTGCTGTTCTGCAGCAAGGGGTAATTCAGACGCATCCTGCGTGCCCGTCATCAACCCAACCAATCGCTTGCGAACCTGTTCGCGCTTCCTCACCGCCACGGGGATTTCCTTCCCATCTGGAAGCAACAGCGTGCCATTTCGGTGGCTAAATGATTGCACCGCATCAAGTCGAACCAAGAAGGAGTTGTGAACTCTACAAAACAGCGTGTCTTGAAGCATTTCTTCAATGCGTTTCAGGTTTTTTGATACGGTAATGCGTTTGCCCGTGGTCAGATATAGCGTCGAATAACTACCAGATGCCTCGACATAAACAATATCTGCATGCCGCACGAAATGGCGTTGACCCGAAGTAATCAACTCCACTCGACGACCTCCTGGCGGCGTTTGTGACTGATTTGATTCAGGCTGAACCCGAAGCGCATACGTAATGCGCTTCGCACATGCGATCAAGTCCATAGCGTCCACTGGTTTCAGCAAATAGTCGAACGCTTTTTTTCGAAGGGCTTCGACGGCATATTCATGGTAGGTGGTGCAAAAAACAACATGAAAGGTTCGTTCTTCAAAGCGATCCAACAGCTCGAGTCCCGTTTCATGGGGCATGCGGACATCCATGAATACCACCTCCGGAGCGAGCTCTTTAATCAGTTGAAACGCTTCGGCTGCTGAGCTGGCTGTTTGAACAACTTGAAAGTGCGGACAATGCCTCTCAATTTGACGACACAGCGCCTGACGCGCGGGCATTTCATCGTCTACAACAAGACACCGAATGGGTTGATTTAGAGCAGTCATTGATTTATTTCTTGTCATCAAAACAATGGACTAAGCGTCCTCGTTGATGACTTGAATTTGTAACTGGCCTCAATGACTTCATGACTGAACTAAGAGGAAGCGTTTCTATCCATTGATACTGCGAAGTCCCATCTCCAAGACTCGGTAGATATCCGCCGGTAATTCGTCCTTCTTCAATTCTTGTTTGCTGTAACCAGTCCGCACAACGACCAAGTCCAATTCAGGAACAGAAATAATCATCTGTCCTCGCAGGCCCTCCATGCAACTAAACGCCTCACCATTGGATGTCTCGCCCAACCAAATTTGGTACCCGTAATGTTCCGCGTCACACGCCTTCGTCGTTTGCGCAATCGGTGTCGTGACCGCTTCTATAAATTCTTCGCTCAACAATTGACGGTCGCCCCATTTTCCGCCGGAATTGAGCAGTTTTCCGAATCGAGCGTAGTCTCGAGTCGTTGCATAAAACTGTGCGAAACAGCGTTCTATACCACCCTCCTCAAGTGGCGCGTCCAAACCCCAAAATGCATCGTTCTCTGCTCCCATTGGCCGCCACAGTTCCCTCTCAACCCAATCACTCAATGAACCTTTTCCCAATGAAGCAATAATTTCTTCCAAGAGCATGGTATTGCCCCCTTCATACTTCCAACGGCTGCCCGGTTGATCTGTCACCGTAAAGGGCGCTACCAAAGACCGGATGTCTTCACGGTAATACGCTTTCGCCATAAACCCCAATGGGCTCGAATAACTCTCTCCAAATGGAATGTGAGAGCGCATTTGCAGCAGTTCCTTGATCGTCAAGCCACGGCCCGCTTCGCCGATAAATCGGGGCAAGTATTTCGCAACGGAGTCATTGATGTCAAGTAATCCACGGTCAGACGCCAAACCAATCGCGAGTGCAACGATGGATTTACAAGCCGAAAATGAATTTGTCACCGTCTGCCTATCGTGCCCTTGCCAATACGTTTCATGCCGAATGGTGTCGTTTTGAATGACCAAAAAGCTCGCTGACAAATAATCCTCATTCCAAACCTCGTCCTCAACAGTGAAAGGATTGACTGCATTTAGTTTTTCTACCCATGGCTGCGCCACATCCGCTGATTGAAGAACTCGAATGTCCCGAAACTCGAGGTCGTCAATGTTTGAGTTCTTCCACCCTCGAAAATACGTCTCCTGAATACCACCCCAGACATACCCATGTCCCGTGATGAAGGAAAGGATGACGATGCCGACGATGACCGCAACGAGGGATTTTAAAAGGCGCATGGCAGTTTTTTTGCGAATTTCAACTAAAGCAGGTAAAATCATGGCTCATCGGATACATTCCATGCAAACAATTCCGTCAAATGCTTAAAAACTTGGGCTGACACCTCATCGTAATCCATGGTCCGGCCACATTCTTTTGACAACGATGTAACGCCGCGATCTCCAATTCCACAAGGGACTATGAGATCAAAAAAATGCAGATCTGTGTTGATATTGAAAGCAAACCCGTGCATGGTGACCCAGCGGGAACACTTGACACCGAGCGCCGCAATTTTACGGGCTTCCAGGCCTGCATCTGGGTTCACCCAAACGCCAGTAAGCCCTTCGATTCGACCGGTTTCCAAACCATAATCAGCGCAAGTCCGAATGATGGCCTCTTCCAACATCCGCATATACTTACCGATGTCGGTATAAAATTGTTCCAAATCCAAAATCGGGTATCCCACGAGCTGACCCGGTCCGTGATACGTTATGTCACCGCCTCGGTTTGTGGGAAAATACTCGACCCCTAGTTCCTTGAGGCGCTCCTCAGAGGCTACTACGTGAGAGGCGCTTCCTGCTTTCCCCAGCGTCAATACATGAGCATGTTCCACAAAAACCAGATGGCTATCCGGGAGACTCAACTCAGGGTCTTCCGAGATTTCTTGCCCCCCCAATCCGGCGTTCCGGCGGTGTTTTTTTCGTTCAATCACTCCCTTCATCAGCCGTTCTTGCAACTCCAAGGCTGGGGTGTAGGCCAAATAACCCAACGCATGGAAACGTACCTTGGGAGTCATGCTGATATGGTCAATATGGAATTTTGGACAAAGCATCCTTCAAGTGATCAATGTTCTCGATCTCCACGGGGTCAACTCCTGAGCTTTCAGCCAACAGCAAGCTGGTCCAATCACCGACATGAAGGAGGTCGAAAAAGCGCAAAAGTGCATTGTCTCCATCGCCCTCAATCACCACCACATCGGCTCCTTGCTCCTGGAAAATTTCCATGCATACATCCATTCGGGCCCGTGTTCTTGGGTGGTCCTCAGGGGTTTGAAAAACCAGTGCCATGATCTGTTCATCTCCACTTTCCCAACCAACCAACTCATTGTGATTCATCTCCGGGAAAACGTGGTGTGAGCACAACAACTTGCTGTTTTCATTCAATTGTTGTCTCCACCGAATAATGAGGCCCTCTTGCGAGGCATCACCGTAAAGCAAGATTTTTCGGCCATCCAACAATTCAGACAACGACTCGCCCCGACTGATGGCATTCTCTTGGCCTGCAGCCAAGTGATCTCCGACACGGCCAAAGGCTGCGCGCTGCTTGTCAGAAGCCAGACCCGCAGCATGCAGAACGTGGAAGACGCTCGTAAACGCATATCCAAATTGGGACCGTGGAGGCTGACCTCCTGGGAAACGAACAGATGGCCATCCGTGTTGATCCGCCAAATCCCCTAATTGACCTCCAGAAGTAATCGCAACAATCCGGGCGCCTCGATCCTGGGCCAACTTCAATGCGATCAACGTCTCCTCCGTGTTGCCAGAATAACTGCAGGCTACCACCAACGTGTCAGAGCCCACCCAACCCGGAATCGAATAGTCTGAATTGGCCTGGATTGGAACAGGGCTTGTTGCCGCGAGCATACGCGAAGCAATGACACCGCTAATCCCGCTGCCTCCCATTCCCAATAGCAATGCTCCTTTGGGGATAAACCCTTCCAAATCAATGGGTGAATTCTCCACCACATTCCAAGCGTTCCGCATCTGATTAGGGAACTCCGTGATCAACTGCCTCATTAATTCCATAACCCTCTAATCTTCTGATTTCAAATCAAAAATAAGGCTGAATCGATAATGTCTTCCCGGTTGCACGACTTGACCGATATCTAAGTATTGTTCGTCTAACGCATTGTTCATTCGAATGGCGGTACGAATTTGGTTTTGCTCGCCCCATGCGCGTTCCAGAGACAGGCTCAAAAGATGAAACGTTGCATTTCCAGAAACACGCTCAAATGGCTGATTTCGCTGTTGCATGCTATACCGAACGCCTGCATTCACATCCAGCGGAAGCGACCAGTCTGTCACCAGGTCTAGCTTTGTATTAAGGAAATCCAACACATAGCTCGATGTAAAATCTTGCGCAATTCGATCCGCCTCCACCCAAGCATAGGAAATCCGCGCGCTCCGCAAAAGTGAAGCGTCCCATCGGTAGGTCGCGGCAACATCACCTCCATAAAAGTCTACGGAAGACAAGTTCGCCGCTTGGTAAACATCCACAGCGGGCACCGATTGGTCGTACTTGATCCAATCAATGAGGTTTCTTCCTCTGCGAATGAATCCTGTAGCCTCCAAAACAAAACGCCCTTGTTGAGGAGCCCAACGTCCGCCAGCCTCTGCTTGGTCTGCCCACTCCGAAAGCAAATCTTCACTTCCTTGTGCCCCCCCAACATTGTAGTACAAGTCCGTAAACGATGGGTGACGCACCGAACGGCCGGCCGATGCAAAAATCACCACCCCTTGATCCACGCCCAATCGATACCGTATATCGGCCGAAGGCAGATAGTTCATTCCGAACCGGCTATTTACATTGACTCCTGATGTCACTGAAGCCACCAATCGACCCGATTCTGAATGGCCCCGCCACGACACCAATGCATCAACATTGGTTCGTTGATCTGCCCGCGGATACATCTCCGGAGCGCCCTCTACGGCCGATCCCAATCGGTTACTGTGGATGATTTCCTCACGCACATCCGCTGAGAAAGTCCACGCCGATTGATCAAGAAACCACTGAAACTTTCCATTGACCGCTGCCGTCAATGACCGATGCTGGTTGGCTCCTGTATACCATGATGTTCCTGGCGCATAGAGCCCGGCCGTATCCGCTTCAGCCATAGAACCCAAAGGGTTTCGAACATAAAACCCATCCTCCGTTGATTGATACCACCCCGTTCCCTCACGGTACAATTCAAAGCGATCACGATGATAGCGCCCATGCGCTGCGACAGAAGCGCGCCAGTTCAGGCCTGTCTTCTCCCAATTCAATTGAGCAATCGCCGCTTGGGTCGTTTCATATTGATCAGGATAGGTTGAGGTATAAAAATTCTGAGCTCCAAATGCCTTGTCTTCCAATGCCAGCATCAACTTCCACTGCTCCGCTCCCTTTTTCCAATCAGACACCCACATGGCCCGCGTAATCTGAGCATCAGAATTGTTAACATGACCATCCGTCTCTGCTCGAGACAAACTAAACCGCTGGATAGAGTTGCTTGCTTTCATATCAGCATGAAGGCGAAAGCGCTTCCAACCAAAACTTCCTATTTCAACTGCGGCAGTTCCTCCATTGGAGACATCACCCGTTGGGGTCTGCAAGTGAACCGAACCGGCAAAAGCACCAGCTCCTGCCATCGCACCCGATCCACTGCGCACGATTTCGACATGACCCAAATCTTCTGGGTCTATCGGAACATTCATCAAGTGATGTCCTGTGTGCGGAGCGCTCCAGCGAACACCATTGACCAACAATGCCGTTTGCTCAAAGGAGCCCCCGCGAATGCTAATGTCACTTTGGATACCCCAAGGACCTCGACTACGGATGTCCACACCGGGAGCAAACTCCAAGGCTTCGGTCAGCGAAACAGCCGTTTTCAATTCGCTCAAGTCAAGTACAGTGGTTGCTTTCGGCGCATCGGTTTTTAAAATGGATCCGAATGAGGTTCCTACAGAGACTGGGGCCTCCGCAAGAAGAACCAACGGTATGACTTGGCCTTTTACATCCAACGAGTCTTGAATTGAAGCGCTCAACTCCCCAAAAGTCGACGCCACAAGCAGTGAAGTACACAGTAAAAAATTCAAATTGAAGGCTCCCATAGATTTCTTTGATTGTGATTGCAGTTACAAACCTACAAAGGTCCACGAGACCAACCACCGCTCAGTGCGTCCGTCGATGTACCTTTACACCATGCAATTGTCGGAACAAGAACGTATTCGAAGGGATTCCCTCGTCGAATTACGGAAACTAGGAATTGACCCGTATCCCGCGGCCGCATTTGACGCGACCCACCGCTCCACAGAACTCGCTGCTTCCTTTAAGGACGGTATGGAAGTCACTTTGGCCGGACGCTTGATGAGCCGAAGGATAATGGGAAAGGCCTCGTTTGCTGAGATGCAAGACAGCGAAGGGACGTTTCAGCTGTATCTCAACCGGGATGAGTTGTGCCCTGGAGAGGATAAAACGACGTACAACGTAGTCTTTAAGAAGCTCCTCGATCGCGGAGATTTCATTGGTGTCACTGGAGAAACCTTTACCACGCAAACAGGCGAACAGAGTCTCCTCGTTAAAAAGCTTACAGTTCTTTCAAAGTCGTTGAAGCCACTCCCTGCTGTGAAGGTGGATGATGCCGGCAACACCCACGATGCCTTCGCAGATCCCGAATTGCGTTACCGAATGCGCTATGTGGACCTCGTGGTCAATCCCCATGTTCGCGAAACATTTGAATCCCGATCCCGCATCATTCGCACCATCCGTGAATCGTTTGACCAAAAAGGATGGTTGGAGGTAGATACGCCGGTGTTGCAGGCCATTCCTGGCGGTGCTGCGGCACGACCCTTCGAGACGCATCACAATGCGCTCGATATTCCGCTGTATTTACGTATTGCTAATGAGTTGTACCTCAAGCGACTCATTGTAGGCGGATTTGAAGGCGTCTATGAATTCTCTCGGAACTTCCGAAACGAGGGCATGGACCGGACTCACAATCCTGAATTCACGGTATTGGAATTGTACGTGGCGTACAAGGACTACCACTGGATGATGGAGACCATTGAAACCCTCATTGGGGATGTCTGTCAATCCGTGCATGGAAAAATGCAGGCCAACTTAGGCGGGAACGAAATCAATTTCAAGCCGCCGTACAAGCGCGTCACCATGCGTGATGCGATATTGGAACATACTGGGGTTGATATCGACGGGAAGGACGAAGCCGAGCTTCGCAGCGCCTGCCAATCGGTCGGTGTCGATACGGATGACAGCATGGGAAAAGGCAAGTTGATAGACGAGTTGTTCGGCGAAAAATGCGAACACCATTATATTCAACCGACGTTCATCATCGATTATCCGGTAGAAATGTCGCCTCTTACCAAGGTGCACCGTGACAAGCCCGACTACACGGAACGGTTTGAGTTGATGATCAACGGAACGGAAGTCGCCAACGCATATAGCGAGCTTAACGATCCCATCGTGCAACGAGAACGGTTCGAAGAACAACTGAAGTTGGGAGAGCGAGGGGATGATGAGGCAATGTTTATTGATCAAGACTTTTTGCGTGCGCTCGAATACGGGATGCCACCAACCAGTGGTGTGGGAATCGGCATTGACCGCTTGGTCATGATGTTAACGAATCAAACATCCATTCAAGAGGTCTTGTTATTTCCGCAAATGCGCCCTGAAGTATTCAGTGCTGGTCCGAATTTGAAGGCACTCGAGGAATGGGGCATTCCCTGTGAGTGGACCGAACATGTGGCTGCAGCCGGTTTTGATTCCGCAGCGACTCTCGCCGAAACGTCCCCAGCAAGTCTCCGTGAAAAAATGAACGGATACCGCAAAAAGAACAAATTGTCCATCTCCGCTCTTTCATTAGAAGATGTGGAATCATGGTATTCCTCCAATCATTAAGGTCCTTTATCGATGCCCGCACCCTTCAAGCAATCCATTGTCATTGCCGTTTTGAAAACCATTCATGACCCGGAAATTCCCGTGGACATTTATGAGTTGGGGTTAATTTATGAAGTGAAAATAACAGAGGATGGATTCGTCCACATCGAGATGACGCTCACCTCGCCTAATTGCCCTGTGGCCGAAAGCCTTCCAGCCGAAGTGGAGGAGAAGGTTTCGGGCATAGAAGGGGCTACAGGGGCGAAGGTTAACATCGTATTCGACCCGCCATGGACGCAAGACCTCATGAGTGAGGAGGCAAAGCTTGAACTCGGATTCCTTTGAGTACTGACCAACCAACCACCCGTGGTATTGCCATTCTTGGGAGCACCGGATCCATCGGAACCCAAGCCTTAGAGGTCATCCGGCAACAGCCTGAATCATTGCACGTTGAAGTCCTCAGTGCTTACCGCAATGCTGACTTGCTTATTGAGCAAGCCCTGGAATTTCATCCGAATACCGTAGTCATTGGTGAACTTTCGTTGCTATCGAAAGTCAAAGACGCATTGTTTGATGAGGGCATCAAAGTCTACGCCGGAGAAGATGCACTCGAGCAAATTGTAGAGATGGCTGGGATCGACATGGTGCTCACGGCTTTGATGGGCGCCGCTGGATTGCGCCCGACTTTGAAGGCTATTCGCGCGGGAAAAGACATCGCACTCGCCAACAAAGAAACACTGGTCGTTGCGGGAGAGTTGATCATGTCCGAAGCACGCGCTGCCGGGGTGAATATTCACCCCGTAGATTCTGAGCACAGCGCCATCTACCAATGCCTCGCAGGCGAAGTGTTGAATCCTATTGAGAAGATCATTCTAACGGCCTCTGGAGGACCGTTTCGAGGGTATACGCGAGCAGCGCTAGAAGGGGTGACGAAAGCGCAAGCGCTAAAACACCCCAATTGGAGCATGGGCGCTAAGATCACCATCGACAGCGCTTCGATGATGAACAAGGGCTTGGAGGTTATTGAAGCCAAGTGGTTATTCGGTTTGCGCATGGATCAAGTCGATGTTGTGGTACATCCTCAAAGTATCATTCACAGTTGCGTCCAATTTGAAGACGGCTCGATCAAAGCTCAAATGGGATTACCTGATATGAAGTTGCCCATCCAGTACGCCTTGGGTTATCCAAGACGATTGGCTAATGATTTCGAGCGTTTTGACTTCATGAACTACCCCCAACTCACGTTTGAAAAACCAGACTTGGGTGCTTTTCGCAATCTTGCGTTGGCCTTTGAAGTGGGCAACAAAGGAGGCAATGCCCCTTGCATTTTAAACGCAGCAAACGAAGTCGCTGTTGCACGTTTCCTGGCAGACGAAATTTCTTTTTTAGAACTGACCTCGGTGGTGGAATACGCCTTATCACATGTGGAGTGGCAAGAACATCCAGGACTTGATGGGCTTCTGTCTAGCGACACTGAAGCGAGAATCAAAGCAGCGGAATACCAGTCTTAAGCCACTTAAAAAAGCTCTAGCAACGGTTACACCGTCATAATGTCCGCTTCTTTAGTAGCCAAAATCTCATCGATTTTTTTGATGTAGCCATCGGTCAAGGCCTGCACTTGTGCCTCTCCATCTTTTGCCATATCCTCACTAAGCCCATCATTTTTTGCCGATTTAAGAAAGTCATTCGCCTCTTTTCTGGCATTGCGGATACCCACTCGAGCACCTTCACCTTCACCTCGAGCTCGTTTTGTTAAATCCCGCCGGCGCTCCTCTGTTAAAGAAGGAATGTTTATCAGGATAGACTCTCCGTTATTCATCGGGTTCAACCCTAGATTGGCATTGATAATCGCTGTAGCGATGACGTCGAGCATAGATTTCTCCCAAGCTTGGACCGTCAGGGTTCTTGCGTCTGTAGAGTTGACGTTTGCAACTTGACTCAATGGAGTAATTGCTCCATAATAATCAACTTTCACGCTGTCTAACATCGCAGGGTGTGCTTTTCCAGCGCGCACTTTGGTCAACTCAGACTCCATGTGCTTGATGGCTTTATCCATGGCTTCACGCGCCACATCCAATGCCATTTCAATTTCCTCGCTCATAGGTTCCGTATTTAAAGATCCACCAAAGTACCAACATCCTCTCCTTTCATCAAACGCATCAAGTTACCTGATTTGTTCATATTGAAAACGACGATGGGCAGCTTGTTCTCATTGCAAAGCGTAATGGCTGTCATGTCCATCACCTTCAGCCCTTTTTCATAAACTTCATTGAAGCTAATTCGGTCGTATCGTGTCGCTGTTGGATCCTTTTCTGGGTCTGCTGTATAAATGCCATCAACACGCGTTCCTTTCAAAATAACGTCCGCATCAATCTCGATCGCTCGCAAGGAAGCCGCTGAATCTGTAGTGAAGAATGGATTGCCCGTACCTCCACCAAAAATGACAACTCGCCCCTTTTCCAAATGGCGAACAGCCCGTCGTCGAATAAACGGTTCTGCGATTTGCTTGAGTTCAATAGCCGATTGGAGTCGCGTATCGACTCCACAGCTCTCAAGCGCACTCTGCAGAGCCATAGAGTTAATGACAGTCGCTAGCATCCCCATGTAGTCACCTTGCGTCCGTTCCATGCCCCCTTCTGCCGCTTGAACGCCCCGGAAGATGTTGCCACCTCCGATGACGATGGCCACTTCCACCTTGGCATCAACAAGTAATTTAATTTCTTCAGCGTATTGCTTCAGGCGATCGTTGTCAATACCAAATTGCTTTGTACCCATCAGGGCCTCGCCGCTCAATTTGAGGAGAATGCGTTTGTACTTCATGCTAAGCGTAAATATCTGAATATTCC
>JAPKAW010000324.1 GCA_028825055.1 Flavobacteriales bacterium
TCTTCTTAATCGCAATCCCACCGGGCATCCGCCCCGTCAGACTGCTAGGAATTTGACTGCTAGGAATTTGCTTTTGGCGGGAGGGCCTTTAACCCGCCCTTGGACCGGAGGGGGAGAAAGGGGGGGCACCGAGGTTGACGATCTATATCCCAAGGCTTTAAGGTTTATTATGATCAGCGAGGGGAAAATGAAAGTTAAGATATTTTCAGGCCGAGAGGCGTTTAGGTATAAATTTCAAAAGGCGTTGGATGCTGTTGAGAAAGAAGTGAATGACTGGATGGCAGTCCATCCACAGGTTGATGTTATTGAAACCAAGCAAACAATAGTGCAGTCATTCGGTCCAAGAGAAATAGTCATATCGATTTGGTACCAAGACTGCTAGGAATTTTCTTTTGTTTGACGGCGTCATAAGTGATTCAAGGAATCCTCCCCTTTCTCCCCCTCCGCTCCGATCCAAGGGCGGCTTCAAACCCAAGTCAAATTCTTCAAATCCATGAACAGAACGCTCCCCACTTTCACCGCCGTCCTTTTTTGCGGCATCGCTCAGGCGAAGTTGCCTAACATTGTCTTTTTCCTCGTTGATGACCTTGGTTGGTCTGACGTTGGCTGCAATGGAAGCACGTTTTACGACACACCGAACATCGATCAACTCGCGGCAGAGGGAGTCCGGTTTACTGACGGCTATGCGGCCTGCCACGTGTGCTCGCCGACGCGGGCGAGTATCCTGACGGGCAAGTATCCTGCAACGCTCAACCTGACCGATTGGCTCAATGGCAGAGGGAATCGTCCCTACCAGGTCTTATTGAATGCGGAGAAAGCCATGAGTCTTGATCCTGAAGAAACGACCCTTGCTGAAGTGTTGAAAGAAGCAGGCTATGCCACCGCCTTGTTTGGAAAATGGCACCTTGGAGGAAAGACCAATCCGACTGAACACGGTTTTGACGTTCATGAACCGCATTCTGTGAATTCAAATCTTGGGAAAAGAGGTTTTCGTAGCCCTGAAAATATTCCGGGACTCGATAGAGGGGAGTATGTAACCGACCGTTTGGCGGAATTGGCGGCCCAGTATATTGAGGAGAATAAAGACAGGCCGTTTCTTTTGTATATGTCGCACTTTTCGGTGCATGACCCGATTCAAGGCAGACCCGACCTGGTTGAAAAATATAAAAGGAAATTGGCCAGCATGCCGCCTCAGTCCGGGCCTGACTTCATTCTCGAAGGAAATCCTGACAGCCCCACTTATCCCTCTAGGGCTGAATTGGACGCATTGGTAAAGCTGCCGGAGTATGCGGATACCTACAAATCCTATCCGAACGATCTCGTGAAGGTGAAACAGAAGCAGGACAATGTTCAGCTCGCCGGAATGGTTGAGAGTGTGGATCAAAGCCTGGGGACGCTGATGGAAAAATTGAAGGCGCATGGCATTGAAGATAACACCATTGTCATCTTCATGTCGGACAACGGCGGCATGTCTGTCATGAATGGAACTCCGCACAGCAGCGTGCCTAAAGAGAGGTTAAATGGCGTCACGTCCTCCTCAAATCTACCCCTGCGTGGTGCCAAGGGCTGGCTTTATGAGGGCGGCATTCGAGTCCCTCTGATCGTGAAATGGCCGCATCATGGAAAAATCGGAACGGTTTGTGATGAACCTGTCATCAGCACCGATTTTTTTCCCACGATCCTTGAAATGGTCGGTGTGGAAAATAAGACCAAGGACATTGACGGAAAAAGTTTCACTCGTTTGGTGCGCGGAGAAGAGATGGACCGAGGCCCCATCTATTGGCATTTCCCACACTACAGTAATCATGGCATGCAAAGTCCGGGCGGCGCCATTCGCGATGGCGATTACAAGCTGCTCGAATATTTTGAAAACGGAACCGTGCAACTTTTCAATTTGGTCAATGACATCGGTGAGCAAAACGATTTGTCGGAAATTGAGGTCGAGAAAACAAAAGAGCTCACCAAAAAACTTCACCAATGGCGCAAAGAGGTCGATGCGCAGATGATGATCCCCAATCCTGATTATGATCCAGCAAAGGATTTATGGTCGGAGCCAGCAAGATGAATCCCAATCTGGAGAATAACGCATCAGCTGACGGAACTGCTTGAGGGCGTCAATTACCAGTCGGGGGTGGGGCGGCCCGGGGCCGC
>JAPKAW010000325.1 GCA_028825055.1 Flavobacteriales bacterium
CGCTTTTTGGGGTTACATGCATTGGAGTGTTTTCAAAAAAATCACTTCGGTTACCGCAGAGCCATGAATGCTATCGCTGTGTTCATCGGGGGAGGACTTGGTAGTTTATTGCGCTATCAATTCGGACTTCACGTGTTGAAATTGGGATGGATGACCCCCTGGGGAACGCTCCTCGCCAATACCCTAGCAACGGCAATTCTTTTGGGTATCTTGTCCCATCAGTCCACATTGGATCCATCGACAAAGTGGGGAGGCGCATTCATGCTTCTTCTGACCACAGGATTTTGTGGTGGATTTTCCACGTTTTCAGCATTTAGCGCTGACACCTTGCAATTGGCCCAAACCCATGGATTTACATGGGCAATAGGCAATGTCGCATGCAACCTCATTCTCTGTCTTGCGGCAGGCTGGTGGTCTTGGTCTGCTTTTCAAGCATCTTAACACACAACCGGCAGTCCTGAGGGCTTAATTTCGTCTTTCATCACTCGTGAACCGATCCCACTATGAATTTTCGTTTGATTCTTCTTCTTGTCAGCCTCACGCTTGTAGCTCCTAGCTGGAGTCAAATCAACTCGAGCGGCAGTATTTCCCAACCAACGGTAAATCAATCCACTGTCAATAAGGAAGCCGCCAAAGCAAAAGAACGCGCGACGAAAGTCGCTCCAAAGACCAAAGAAAAAGGCTCTAACGCCAAGCGAACAGTAGCGCCGCGAAAGGGGAAAGTAATCCAACCCAAGCAACCCGTCTCAGAAGAAAGCATGTTGGACTTTAGCGAGCGGCCTCCATTGGTTGTCGGCATCACCATTGACCAAATGCGGATGGATTACCTCTACCGGTATTGGGATCACTTCGGCATGGATGGCTTCAAGCGCATCATGCAGCACGGAATGATTTGCGCAGACCACCATTTCGGGTATGCACCGACCTATACAGGACCCGGACATGCTTCGATCTATACGGGAACGACACCCCGCTTTCATGGGGTCATCAGCAATTACTGGTATGACCGAAAATCAGCAGAGACCGTTTATTGTGCTGCCGACCCTTCAGTCCAAACTGTTGGACTCGATGACAACACGATTAAAGATGGTCAAATGTCACCACATCGCATGCACGCCAGCACGCTCGGTGATGAATTGAAACTATCCACAGACCTCAAAGCCAAGGTTTACGGCATCAGTCTCAAGGATCGTGGGGCCATCTTACCCGCAGGTCATTTGGCCGACGGAGCCTTTTGGTTTTATGGTAAAGACCAAGGGAAGTTCATCACCAGCACCTACTACATGGATGAACTTCCGAAGTGGTTGGATTCTTGGAATGGGAAAAACATGGCCCGTCGTTATTTGAAGTCCAACTGGTTGCTTTCGCTGCCTGAAAAAGAATACAGCCAAGCTTGGCCCGATAACAACCCCTACGAATCCAGTTTCAAAGGTAGAATACGGCCAACTTTCCCTTACGATTTAGAATCATTACAAGCTGAAAATGGTGGTTTTGACATCATCAAGGGAACTCCCCATGGCAACACCATCTTGGTCGACTTGGCCATTCGCCTGATTCAACATGAAGAACTGGGGCAAGATGACATTACCGACTTGCTCGCATTGAGCTTTTCCGCTACGGATTATGTCGGCCATCAATTTGGTGCCCATGCGTGGGAAACACAAGACATCTACGTTCGTTTGGATCTTCAATTGGCTCGCCTTTTCAAAACACTAGACGATCTCGTGGGCGACGACCAGTGGCTGTGCTGGGTCACTGCAGACCACGGTGGAGCTACCGTGCCATCGTTGGCTGCAGCAGAAGGGATGCCTGTTGATTACTGGAAACCCGGCAACATGATTGACAACGTGGAGCTCGCACTTGCGAATCGCTTTGGAGAGGGCCAATGGATGCTCCGTTATGACAACAATCAATTCATCTTAAACCGTCCACTGATCCGTGAAAAAGGTCTCGATTTGGCGGCAATGCAAACGTTCGTACAAGGAATCTGCCTCGAAACACCAGGTGTATTGATGGCACCAACGGCGCATGACATTGCCCATTCGGGTAGCTCATCTGATGACATCATGGAAAGACTGCGCATGGGCTATCACAGCGCTTTTTCAGGAGATGTTCTTGTCGTGCCTGAACCGGGGTGGATCAAATACGG
>JAPKAW010000053.1 GCA_028825055.1 Flavobacteriales bacterium
ATATCATTAGTATGGAGCGCAAATTGCAAGTCAACGAAAAACTGTATGTCTTCTTGCTCGAGTCTCGGGCACAGAATGTGATTTCACGCGCAGGCATTGCACCTCAAGCCATTATAATTGAGCAGGCCCGACTAGGAGGGGTCATTGGCCCGGATAAAAGAGGGACCATTCGCAATAACACGCTCTTGGGCGCCTTAGTTGCCTTGGCCTTTGCGTTCATTCGCATGCTATTGTTTGCACGCCTCGAATCTACCCAAGAGTTGCGTGAAGCTTCCAACATTCCTGTAGTTGCAGGACTACCGCATTATCCCGACTGGGAAAAAAATCCAATCACCATTCTCGCGGACAGCCGGTCGCAAATTACGGAGGCGTTCCGAAGTTTGCGGACCAACCTTCAATACTTGTTGGCAAAAGAAGGCGCCAATTCTATCTTGATCAGCTCACTGCACCCCGGAGAAGGCAAGTCCTTTGTCGCAGCCAACCTTGCCACGGTTTTGGCAAAAACGGGGAAGAAAGTCGCACTCGTGGACTTCGACATGCACAAGCCGAAAGTGCATAAGAATTTCAAATTATCCAACCAGCTCGGATTGAGCTCTTTCCTCATTGGACGCTGTTCTGTTTCGGAAATGCAGCAATTGGGTCCCGTAGATTCGCTGCACATCTATACAGCAGGACCAGTCCCACCCAATGCTTCTGAATTGATCCTGAACGACCGACTGGATATCTTGCTCCAAGAATTGAAATCCACGTATGATTATGTCATTCTCGATACGCCCCCTATTTTACTCATTACCGATGCTTTGGTTCTCATGAGCAAAGTGGATACCGGGTTGCTCATCACGAATACACTCAAATCAACCAAACGCGGTATCAAACATTTGGAAGAAGCCTTGAATCAGAATAATCTCAACCACGCCTCATTGGTACTGAACAACATTCGCACAACGCGTTGGGGTCAGTATTACGCAAAGTATGCCTACAAATACGGTTACGGTTACGGATATGGGTACGGATACGGATACGGATACGGTGGAGCTAAATACGGTGACGAGCCTGAAGCTCAGGTGTAAGTCGGCTTTGTTAACACCATGCAACAAACAACGTTGACGTTGCGTCTTGTATACATGCCATCAATGCATTGTATTTTTGTGTAGTATGAAGTCGACGAGCACTTTCCTCTTATTGGCACTATTTATCATAGGCAGCATGCCCCGCGTTTGCGGACAGCTAGAGTCCTCGATGATGTGCGTGGACGTGAACCAAGCAGGCAATGCTTCGGTCAACTGGACGCAAGCAGTAGATCCAGCTGGAGTCTTTGTTTCCTATACTTTGCACATTTTCGAACCTTCAAGCGGCTTGGTATTGGACACGTATGTGATCGACTCCCCTACCGACCCAATCAATCCCGGGTTTGTCAACACCACGTACAATGCCAACACCACGGAGCTATGCTACTTCGTCGTCACAGAAGGTCCGGCCGGTGTGTTTGGAACGTCGAGTGATACGCTTTGCAGCATCCACTTGACCGCAGAACCCTCCCTCACTCCCGGAATGGCTTCTTTGGACTTCAACAGTCCGCGCATCGGGAGTGCTGCTTCTGATGGAGGTGACATGGAGGTGCAACTGGAAGGCGATCCTGGCGATTGGAGCGTCATTGCAACGGTTGCCGACAATGGAGGCATGATGAGCCATGAATACGAGGTCGAGGAATGCAGCGGAGATTTAAATTTTCGCGTTTTCAAGAGTAGCGAGTACGCTGAATGTGACCAAAAATCAAATCAGGCGGGATCTTCCATCAGCGATGAGCTTGACCCAGATCCACCTGTGATCTCACACATCAACGTGGACAGCTTAACTCAACTAGTGGTTATTCATTGGGAACCGAGTGCCGCAAACGATTTAGCAGGGTACATCATATACCACTGCAATGGTGGATTTCAAATGGCCATTGACACCATTTACAATCCGGGTGCGACATTTTATGTTGACGGCAGCTCCAATGCTGTGACCTATATCGAATCTTACAACGTGGCTGCATTCGATTCTTGCTTCATTAGCAATGAACCCGACCCCGGAGCGGCTGGCGCCTATTGTGCCAGCTCTATCCATTTAAACGCGAGTAGACTTCTTTGTTCTGACGCCGCTAATTTGGAATGGAATGGAGGCTTCAATATCGGTGAAGAAATAGCATCCATCGCCGTGTGGGCTGCTGAAGAATCCCCAACAGGCAGTGACAATTGGATCACCGGCCAGTTGCTAGCAACACTGAGCCCTTCGGCTACTTCATTCATGCATGAAGGCGCCACATTTGGCTCAACATTTCGTTATGATATTGTGGCAACCAGCACGGATGGCACATTCATCCGTTCCAACAAGCGTTCAATGGACTTCTCCTACCCGGGGGCGCCGGATGTCACCTCGTTGAGACGTGCCTCAGTCACGGACAGCGGATACGTGAATATCCTTGTGGATTTGGACCCGTATTCCGAGGAAGTCCACACATACATACTTCAGCGAAAACGGGCGATCGACGACCTCTTTCTTGACTACGATGCACAAGAAGGCATCGGCGGAATGACCCTTCAGTTTTCTGACTTGGATGCCGACACCCATGAAATGAGCTATGCGTATCGTGTGCGTGTTGAAAATTACTGTGGGGACTCTGTAGGCATTTCCAATGCCGCCCAAACCATGCACCTCCAAGGCATTACTGACGCCCAATTGCTGAGCAACACCGTACACTGGACTCCCTATTCAGATTTTCCCGGCAGTACCGAAGGCTATCGCCTTTACCGTCGAAATCAGCAAGGCGCTGCCACTGAACTAATCGCTGAAGTTCCATCACAAGTTTTAATTTGGGAGGACGATGTCAGCAACCTACTCGCCAGTCCTGGTGATTTTTGTTATCTCGTCGAGGCGATGGATTCCGAAGCAGGTCCTGCGGGCGGCATGAACTACTCCCTGTCCAATGAAATGTGTTTAACACAAGTCCCTGTTTTGTGGGTGCCCAACACCATCTTAATCGGTGGGTACAATGACATCTTCATGCCCGTCGTGAGCTTCGCCGATTTTGATCAATATTTCATGCAAATTCACAACCGTTGGGGTGATATTATTTTCACCTCAAATCAAGTGGGATATGGATGGAATGGGATGCACATGGGATCCATTGCGCCCGAAGGGAGTTACGGTTATTCCATCTCCATTCGCGACGGAGCCGGCCGCGTTTACGAGACCACGGGGTTGGTTCACTTACTCGTTGGCGAATAACCCTGATGAGCAGGGCTTTGCGACCTTCATTTCATTAACTTTGTCCGAATCGTTGCACGACTTATCGTGTCACGGGAAACACGATTCAAACGCCCGCCATGGCCAACACTGCTGAAAACCCGAAGATAATCGGAGAAGGTTTGACCTTCGATGATGTGCTGCTAGTCCCCGCCTATTCTGAGGTTTTACCGCGTGATGTGAAATTGGGGAGCCCTTTTTCTCGTAACATCATGCTCAAGACGCCGGTAATTTCCGCGGCTATGGACACGGTTACCGGAAGTGCCATGGCCATCGCTATGGCGCGCCAAGGAGGAATCGGTGTGATCCACAAAAACATGACGATTGCCCAGCAGGCATCAGAAGTCCGAAAGGTCAAACGCTCGGAAAGCGGCATGATCCAGGACCCCATTACCCTGCTGCGTGAAGCGACTGTGAGCGACGCATTGGCCATCATGCGAGAGCATCGCATTGGAGGCATTCCTGTCATCAATGCGGAGGGCAAGTTGGTTGGCATTGTAACCAATCGAGATTTGCGCTTTGAAAAAAACTTCGAACGCCCCATAAGTGAAGTCATGACCTCTGAAGGGTTGATTGTAACTCAGGACGGCAAGGACTTTGCTAAGGCTGAAGATTTATTGCGCGAACATCGGATTGAAAAGCTTCCCGTGGTCGACAATGAAAATCAACTGGTCGGTCTGATTACTTACCGTGACATCATTAAGCTGAGTGAATTCCCGAATTCGTGCAAAGACCAATTCGGAAGACTGCGTGTTGCGGCAGCGGTTGGTGTTACTGCTGACACAGATGAACGCGTTGAAGCCCTGGTGAAATCCGGAGTTGATGCCGTTATCATTGACACAGCTCATGGTCACAGTCGGGGTGTTTTGGATACGCTCAAGCGCGTCAAACAAAAATTCAAAACCATCGATGTCGTTTGTGGCAACATCGCCACAGCCGAGGCCGCACTTGCGCTGGCTGAAGCGGGAGCGGATGCCGTCAAAGTCGGAATTGGCCCTGGCTCCATCTGCACTACGCGCATAATAGCTGGAGTTGGAGTTCCTCAGTTGGGCGCTGTGATGGATGTGGCCGCAGCCCTTCGCGGCACCGGTGTTCCCGTGATCGCCGATGGCGGTATTCGATTTACTGGAGACATCGTCAAAGGAATCGCCGGAGGCGCTGATACCGTTATGATCGGGTCGATGCTCGCAGGAACACAAGAAAGCCCAGGCGAAACTATCATCTATGAAGGCCGTCAATTCAAAGCGTATCGTGGAATGGGGAGCTTAGAAGCCATGCAACATGGATCCAAAGACCGTTATTTCCAAGACGCTGAGGAAGACTTGAAGAAGTTGGTACCTGAAGGCATTTCCGGTCGGGTTCCTTACAAAGGCTCCGTCAGTGATGTTATGCACCAAGTCATTGGAGGGTTAAGAGCTGGAATGGGGTACTGCGGAGCACCTACCATTTCCAACTTACAGGAGGCTCGCTTCGTGCGCATCACTTCTGCCGGTGTTAAAGAAAGTCATCCGCATGATGTTATGATTACGCGTGAAGCGCCCAATTATAGCATCCGATAAATTATCTGCTTTTAGATTTTGAAACCAACCGCATGAAAATCATTTTTTCCCTGCTCGTATTCTGTCTCTTCATTGCTCCAAACGCTTTGATTTCGCAAGAAAAAGCCACATCCAACGCATCTGAAACGGTTTTAACGGTAGGCGATGAAGCCGTGACACTCTCAGACTTCGAGCACATCTTCATGAAGAACAACCGCGACAGTGTGGTCACTATCGCATCATTGGATGAGTATTTGGAATTGTTTATCCGATTCAAGTTGAAGGTTCAAGCTGCGGAAGGATTGGGAATGGACACAGTAGCCACCTTCCAACGTGAATTGGCGGGATATCGCTCGCAATTAGCACGACCCTATATGACCAATAATGAGCTGCTTCAGGATCTTGTCGTGCAGGCTTGGGAACGCAAACAGGAAGAAGTCCATGCACGCCATATCTTGGTCTCATGTGGAAGCGAGGCCTCTGCATCAGACACTTTAAAAGCATGGAAGCGAGCGAACGCATTGCGCACAAAAATCACCAATGGCGAAGACTTCGATGCCGTCGCGCGATCCAAAGGAGGATCTGATGACCCGAGCGTTAAAGACAACGGCGGAGATTTGGGCTGGTTCAGCGCTTTTCAAATGCTTTACCCTTTTGAGGAAGCTGCATTCACCACGGATGTTGGCAACATCAGTAACCTGGTTCGAACGCGCTATGGCTACCACGTGATCGAGGTCACTGGAAGACGGGAAGCGCGCGGTGAAATCCGGGCCGCTCACATTATGATTCGGCTTAAAAAAGGATCAGAAGCCGATGCCTCAACCAAATCAGAAGCCAAAATCGGACAGATCTATGATCTCCTCCAAAAAGGGACTCCATGGGATGAGCTCGCCTTGAAAATGTCAGAAGACGGCAGCTCATCCAGTAAGGGAGGAGAATTGCCCTGGTTTGGCACAGGAAAGATGATTGAATCTTTTGAAGATGCGGCATTCGGATTAACCGAAGACGGCCAAATTTCAGAACCCATCCAAACGTCATACGGATGGCACATCATCAAACGTTTGGAATACCGCGCACCTGCTTCCTTTGAAGCATCCAAAAGAGAGATTGAGAAAAAAGTCAGTCGCGATAGCCGCAGTGAATTGACGCGCGCATCCTTCATAGAGAACCTCAAAATCGAATACAATTTCGGGATTCAAACTAGCGTATTAAAAGGTCTTTATCGTGCAGTCAGCCGACAAGACAGCGTATTTTACCCCAATCACCCTGTGACGGGTGTGGCATCCTCTGACCTTTCCAGAACCTTGCTGAAAATTGGCAATGAAAGCGCAACAGTTGGAGGTTTTATTGACCACCTCAACACGAGCAAAATTCGCAACGCTTCGATCGGCGGTAAGGCTGTCGTTAACGAGCAATTGAAGCGATGGTCTGAAAATATGCTTTTGGATTACGAAGACGTGCGTTTGGAAGACAAGCACGATGCATTTCGACTGTTAATGGAAGAATACCACGACGGCATTCTCCTCTTTGAATTGACGGACGAAAAAGTTTGGAGCCGTGCGGTGAAGGATTCAACTGGACTTGAAGCCTTTCACGCCGCCACATCCTCCGACTTCATGTGGGCAGAGCGCGCTGATATACGAGCGTTCATTTTGGCCGATGCCGCACTAGCAAAAAAGGTGCGGAAAGCCATTCAAAAAAACAAACCCCTTCTCCCGATTGCCGAAGAGGCCAACGCAGTCAACTCATTAGCCTACCGACTCGAAGAAGGCTTATTCAGTGCAGGACAAAACCCCTGGGCTGATCGCGTCCTTGCTGATCACAACGCAGGCACTTTGGCCCCGGCCTCTAAGGGAGTAACTTTTGTTGAGTACACTGCCGGTGGAGACGAAGTCATTCTCGTCCAGGTTGAAGAGATTCGAGAATCCGAACCAAAAACGCTGGCTGAAGCACGCGGTCAAGTCATCGCTGCATACCAAGACCAACTCGAAGCCGATTGGATCGAGGCATTGCGCAGCGATAAAGTGGTAGAAGTGAACCGGTCATTGCTGCATTCTCTTGCTGACTGATTCCGATTCCCATCGCCTTATTGACGCTAAATCTGTGAAGCAGAAACGGGGCCAAAAGAGCGCATTGAAGGGTGGCGAGAGGGGCTGGCTCATCGCGGTGTTTAAAGGAATCATCTGCGGCGTCTCATTCCTTGGGTGCCAGCAACCATCTGAGCCCACGGAATCAGCCAAACAGTTTGTCGCCATTGCTTTCGAGCATGTCTTGCCCCTGCAAGAGATTTGTGACCACATCCCAAACAATGCAGAAGCTGCCGACTCTACTTTGATGGCAGAGCGCTATGTAGATCAGTGGATCCGAGAACAAGTAGTGGTACACGAAGCCGAAAACCGCTTACCTCAGGATCTTCAAACATTTGAACGCGAAATTCAAGCCTATCGCAATGCACTGCTTTTGCATCATTACAAGGAGCGCTATGTCTTACAACGCATGCAGCAAGAAGTCCCTGAGGAAGAGGCGCTCGCCTATTATATGGAACATCAAGATTTGTTCATACTCATGGACTACGCTGTCCGTGCCACGTTTCTGCATTTACCAAGCGAGGACGATCAAGACTTAAATTTCATCAAGTCTGCATTGATGGCTCCGGATACCACGCCTTCGTTTCTATTACAGCAATGGTGTGTGGAGCATGCCGCGGTCCATTCGTTGAACACGGAAACCTGGTGGTACCTCGAAGATCTCATTCAGGAGGTTCCCATTGAATTGTATCGCACCGAGAAACAACTGACCAACCGGAAGCTCATCACCTTTGATGCCGATGGACGCAACTACTTCATCCGGTTTCACGAACATGCCTTTATTGATGGTGTATCTCCTTTTGAAGTGGTCAAAGACCGCGTTTCAGAGCTGATTTTACACGGTAAAAAACAAGCGCTCCTCATCCAATTGGAAGAAGATCTCTTGATTCAAGCGTGGGAGCAAGGAAACGTCCAGAAATTAATTCTGGACTAGCCTCTGTACTAAGCTCAGCTGTCGGCAAGTCATCGCCCTCAGTTCACTTCCATGACGCTCTATTCGGTTCTTATGCACATCTGCAATCCCTGCGAACAAACTGGGAGACAGCCACCCTTCCTCCAAAATCGATAAACGCCCTGCCATCTAGGTAAGGGTTTAAGCGCTACACGGGCGACAAATTGCCATCCCATGACCCGACATTCCCATCGCAAAAACGCCTTTCATTCCTGCTGAATAATCACCGTTCGCTAACAAGTCGTAATGCGTATTCACCGCTCCTCGAAAGCGATTAACTTGCAGCCGTGAAATCAACGATTCAGAATCAGCTTTGCGGGATCACTTGGTGCATCCTGATCGCAGCAACTGCCAGCAATTTGCATGGCCAAGACTCCACTTTTGTTCGCGCTTCAGCGACCTCCACCTTCACTCCTTTAGATGCCATTATCGCCGTTGTAGGAGATGGTATTTTGTTAGAAAGTGAGATAGAAGCACAAGCTTTTGCGCTCAAGGCACAATTGGCACAACAAGGGAAAACTGCAAACAAACTCAACGAGATGCAGCGCTGCAACCTGCTCAATGAGTTGCTATTTCAAAAGCTCTTGGTACACCACGCCAAGCTCGACAGCTTGGAGGTGAGCGATGGCGAAATCATGGATGAGATCGATCGTAGACTCGCTTATTACATCCGGATGTTTGGGTCTGTCGAAGCCTTTGAAGCAGAATACGGGCAATCGGTCAGCGAGTGGAAAGCTGAATTTGAAGATCCCGTTCGCGAACAACTTCTCGCAGGCCGCATGCAAGGGCAGATCAATCAGCAAGTGCGCGCAACACCCGCAGAAGTGCAGCAGTTGTTTGCCAGCACACCTGCTGACAGCCTCCCATTGATCCCCGAAGCTTTGCGCTATCGGGAACTCATGATGCAACCTTCAATCACTGAAGCTCAGAAAGCCGGAGTTCGAAACTCTCTGGATTCCATCCGCACTCTTGTGTCCACCGGCCAGTTAAGCTTGACACTCGCCGCTTCTCGCCATTCGGAAGATCCCGGTTCAAAATACAAAGGGGGCTGCTACGAAGACATCCCACGCGGCCAATTTCTACCCGAGTTTGAAGCAGCGGTATTTGACACGCCAATAGGGGACCTTTCTCCGGTTTTCGAAACAGATTTCGGATTTCATTTCATACGTACTGTAGACCAACGGGGACAAGTATTCTCTGCGTGCCATGTTTTAATGTCCGCCCAAATTGATCCGATCGCATTGGACAAAATGGGAGCGTCTTTTGATGATTTGATGCTGGATTTGCGGGCTGAGGACATCTCCTTTGCAGATGCCGTTCTGCAAAATTCCACGCGTGAAAGCTCACGCAATCAAGGAGGGCTCGTGGTGAATCCCCGAGACGGGAGCACTCTTTTTGGCTCCGACGAATTGGACCCCAACATGTTCTTTTTACTCAACGGAATGGCCCCTGGTGAAATTTCCGATGCCATTCAACTAGTTGATGACGAAGACCAGGGCTACTGGATTGCCCTCCGTTTGGAAGAGCGTGTACCGGCCCACCGAGCTAATCCCTCTCAAGACTTTGGCTACTTCCAAAACATCGTCGAGGCCGCCATGCGTGAAGATCAGCTCAATAGCTGGATGCGCAAAGCCATTGAAGACACCTATGTGCGCATTGACGCCCCATACGATGGCTGTACGTTCCAACAAAACTGGACTGCAGGCACCTCGATGGACAAGCGTTAAATTCCTCCCTTGAGTTCCTTGCCCCATGAAGCTCAGCATCATCACGATTGCCTTCAATGCCGCAGATACGATTGAAGACACGGTCAAGTCGGTGTTGTCGCAGCGGTGTGAAGGATTTGAATTAGAGTACCTGGTCATTGACGGCGCCTCGACAGATGCCACCCTCGCTATTTTAGCCCCTTACCGCGAAAGCATTACCCTGATTTCTGAACCTGACACTGGCATCTATGATGCCATGAACAAGGGCATTGCAAGCGCTTCGGGCGACCTCATCGGCATCCTCAATGCCGATGACCTCTACGCTTCGGACAACGTCTTGCAGCGGGTCGTGGACTTGTTCATCCACAGCGGATCTGAGTCGGTTTATGGCGACCTGGTCTATGTGCACCGCGATGACCCCTCGAAAGTCACTCGAACTTGGACCAGCGGCGCGTTCCATCGCAAGGCATTCTTACACGGTTGGATGCCTCCCCACCCCACCTTTTTTGTCCGGAAATCGGTTTACTTGGCACATGGAGTTTTCTCGCTGCAATTGCGTTCAGCCGCAGATTATGAATTGATGTTACGCTTCCTCTACAAAGCACAAATCTCAACGGAGTACCTCGAAGGCACGTTGGTACGGATGCGAGTTGGAGGCATGAGCAACGCATCGCTGAGCAACCGATGGCGCGCCAATCGTGAGGATCGCGAGGCATGGCGAATAAACGGTCTCACCCCTATGCCGTGGACGTTGCTTCTCAAACCACTTCGTAAGGTGAGCCAGTTCTGGAAACACGGATGAGGCCACCGTACTCTTTGCGCTTGTTCTATCTTTACCCATGTGGCGTGAAAGCACACGCTGACATCACCTGAGATTAAGCCAACATGTACGCATCGGATAAGGAAGCGCTCGAAGCGCTCAACGCGAAACAG
>JAPKAW010000326.1 GCA_028825055.1 Flavobacteriales bacterium
AATCGAGCTTGTGCCGATATCCACATGAACCCAATACGTTCCAGATTCCTCCCATGCATGAGAAACTTCGAAGCCTGAGGCCATTTCTCCTGTTTCAAATGTCCATTGAACAGAAGCGATGTCTGCGGATTCGACTCCAAGAATTCCCAATTCACCTTGGCAAAGTTCTGTCTCTTCTAAAGCCCATTCAAAATCGGGCACTTCAAAAACCTCGACCACCACGGAGACTGTGTCGTAGGAACACCCGTTCGTGATGTACTGGGTCACTTGGTAGACTCCCTCTTCTTCCAAAGTCGTGGTTGCAATGGAATCGGATGAACTGGAACCATTATCAAAATCAAAGGACATCTCGATTCCGTCGACACTCAAATCCGTAACCGTAAGCTCCAAAGGAGCACAACCCGATTCTGCACTCAACGTAAAAAAGGCCAAGGCGCTGTTCGGCTGAACCCAAACTGAGGCATTAAGCGTGTCCACTCCGCAAGCATTGCTTCCTGAAAGCGTCACGACGTACGCGACTGGTTCATCTTCAACGAAATACGTCGGCCAAGTTGGATTCCAACCCGAATCATATTGTCCATTCCCGAAGTCCCAATTCAACACATCCGGGTTGCCAACGCTGGAGTTTTCAAATTCAGCGGTGTAGGGGGAGCATACGCTGTCCTGAAACATGACAAATCCCATTTGAGGCTGAGGAGAAACCGATATTTCTGCGCTATCCACACTAGTCCCGCAAGCGTTCTCCACCGTCAAAAAGGCATCGTAAAGCACGACATCAGAAGCCTGCAGAAAGGTTTGAATCGGCGGAATCGTATCCGTGAAGGATTCGCCATTGAGTTCCCATGTAAAAGTAGCATTGGACGCGATGGATTCGTTTTCGAAGGAGACTTCCAAGGGCGCACAACCGTCAGTTACTGAAGGCTCCAGAAGCGCGATTGGAGCCGAAAGAACTTCTACGACCATCGATAGGGTGTCAGAGCAACCCCAGGCATTGGACACCATTAATTCAACTTCAGAAACCCCCTCTACTTCGAATGTGATTTCGGGATTCCAAACATCGAATACTTGATTATCGATGACCCAGAGTACTTCTGTAATTCCCGTTGACGTTTGCTCAACCTCCCAAGGTGCATTAACGCACGACACATCGGCCGCATCGAATTGAGCCGAAGGCACCGGATGAATGACAACTTGATGTAACACCGTATCCACACATCCCGTCAAGAAATCCGCAAAGGAATAGCCCACATCATAGGCGCCAGGAGGTTGATTCACATCAAAGGTTCCTGCCATTTGATCGACAATGCCATTTCCAAACCATAGGCCGCCAAATGGAGTCGGCGAGTCCAATTGCTCAAGGCTTGCATACCCACAAAATGCTTCATTTAATGATGGAGTTATATACGGCAACCCATGAACAATGACCGCCAATTCATCGACTGCGATGCACGTTCCGTTTCCTGTTGACACTTGAAAAACATGCGTTCCAACGGGAAGTATTTGAGGATTTACAATACCATTTTCCGCATCAACCAATGCACTATTCGATGTTTCAGATTGCCCAGACCACAGTATATCCGCTGTGGAGTCGAGCCCTTCAAATTGCAACAGAGGAGCGTTGGAACACACCACCGTATCTAGGCCCGCTGATAGGGAATTGGCGAGATTAACAGTCACTTCTAGCGTGTCGGATTGAATGCAATTAGTGGTCGCACTTTCGAACACGTAGACCACTTCAAACACCCCCAAACCTGCAATCGAAGGGTCATAAAGACCCTCTGAAGTCACTGCGTCTGCCGCCGCGCCTAAACCGTAAAAATACCCGACACCATCTTCAAGGAGTCCAGGACTATACCCCAAAAGTTCTGTTGAAATCGGCTGGTTACAAAAAACCACATCCGGTCCGGCAATAGCAAGGGGTAGATCATAGACTTCAAGAGACCAATACACGCTCGTTCCACACCCATGGAAATCAGACAACGTGGCTTCAATCTCAAGAACACCCGCTGCGGATGAAGCCACAGAAGCCATCAGACCGTCGGGCGAAACATCCGTTACCTCGGTCAACCAATTCACATCATAAGGTGGCATGCCTCCTTAGAAGTAAGTGGAGGCATGCCACCTTAT
>JAPKAW010000327.1 GCA_028825055.1 Flavobacteriales bacterium
GGATGCAATCCAGGCACAATAATCACCCAAATTATAATCGACGAGTCTTAACGTGAAATTCTTTGTGGTTTGGGCTGCAACTTGAGTTGAAACACCGATTCCTACAGTGGCATTTTGCTCACCTGCCATAGATGGTAGAACATGAATGCTATAAAAAGAACTACCTACATTGTGATCTGAAGGTGCAGACATGATATCACATTTGTGATCTCCCTTCCAATTGTTTGCGTCACGTTCTGAATCAAAGAAGATTGTTGAAGCGTCATCAATTGCAATAACTATGTCATCAGATTCATTGCCACTTTCTAGCACCCATCTCATATACGTAACCTCAGGATTTATAGTGCTTCCATCAGACTCAGCCTTCCCCGCACTCGCATACATGCTTTCGTTAATTTGCGCCTGTGGCGTATCTGTTGCACGAATCCAGAATGATTTTCCTGGAGCTAGATATTGAGTTTGTCCATTGACACCAAACCCTGAAGCATACGTGTCGTAGTTTTTCGTGTCGTTGTTGTAAATATTAACGCTTTTTTCAAGCCCTGTCATATTCTCGAATAACAACGCCAAGTCTAAATACGCTTGGGTAGGGTTAGATATCATATTAAAAGCAATGACATTCGATTTAAAGACAGGCAAAGACATCTCAAAATCCTGAAGACTCCCTTTGAAGTCGACATAATATGTGCCAGCAGGAATCGCGATTTCGTATCCAATTCCGGGCTCTAAGATGTCGTCAACAGATTGGATTTGATCCATTTGGAAAGTTGCCTCGTTCCATGAGCGAATGTTAGACATGGTGGCATTTGGATTGTCGGACCCCACGAATCCTGACGTCGGAAAATCTCCGATTAATTCAGATACCGTGACTCCTTGCAGTCCAAATCCAACACGGTGTACCGCATCTGATTCACAACTGATTTCGAATTCACGAATAACCTCTCCGATATAATTTGCCCCGGACCCCACGATAACGGATGCAGGACCAAAGTCGTTGTTGCCTAAACGAAGCTCTCCGTTCGTTGCATCAAGAACGCCTGTGTTGAATTCAAAGTGATGCCGAACGCGTAACGAACCCTCAATATTAATGATGTTTTCACTTGTAATCTCTAAATCGTAACATTCAGCTGCCCCGGTAAAAGTTTGGTCTGTGGTGTTTGAAAAAGCAACACGCATGTTTCCAGATTTCACAAAACCAGCAGACGACCAGTCACCATGAATTGTTAAAGTGGTTTCAACCGTACCATCTAAGCTTAGGACACCTCCCTCTTGAGTGGATAGATTGTTAACTTCTGTGTTGCTGTTTACGCCGACTGTATGACCTTCCTGAATAACAACGTCGTCATAAGATCCAGGAATACACGAACAATTCCAAGTTGTCGGTTCATTCCAGCTTCCCGAATTGACACTATTTATTATTGCTTGTCGTGATTCAAGATTTGCAGCCTCAAAAACAGTTGGAATGTTTTCCGCCCGCAAATTAAATTCTTCAAGTGCAACTTGTAATTCTGCAGATTGTTCTGAAGAGATATTCGATTGTGGTTGAATAAAGTCATTCGTCGTTTGAGCCAGTGCTGGCAAGCCAAAGAGCGATAAAAAAAGATATGTGAGCGTAAATATGCGCATAACAATAGAGATAGGTGTGCATTCTTTTACGTGTTTTTATCCAAAAGGTTACACGAATGAGGCCATTCTAAAAAGATGCGACTTAAATTTGTAAAAGAATCACATCGAAATGAATACACAGGATATCATATACCCAATAGGTCAGTTCGTTTCTTGGACGATTGAAAACTTACTTGAACCTTTAATGGACCCCTTCAATGCAGGCGTCATTATTCTCGGTCTTGTTGCGCTAGTCGTTTGGCTTAAAGTGCTCAACGGATATGTGGTAAAGGCAAAAGCTGAGGGCAAGGCCCCTTGATCTAACCAGTCGTGCGAACGGTTAGCTGACCTTAATGAGTACATCTTGACCGATATCTTTCCGGTACTGTTTTTCGCTGAAATCTATTGATTCGGCTAACTTGTAACTCCGCTCCAAGGCCTGTTCAAGACCATTTCCCAGACCAGTACATGCGATAACCCTTCCTCCATCGGAGACAACTTTCCCTCTTTTCTTTGTTGTT
>JAPKAW010000328.1 GCA_028825055.1 Flavobacteriales bacterium
TGGAGATCGCCTTTGTTTCAGCAAATCGCTTGCAAATCGAATTGGATTCGAAGCAAAGCTGGAGAGGGCGATTATTGGCACACCTTGCCAGCAAACCGCAGCAATTTATCGCCACCATGTTGGTTGGAAACAACCTTGCTCTAGTTTTCTGTGGACTCGAATCTGGAGGACTCATTAGCGAGTGGCTATTTCATGTTTCGGACTGGCCACAAGCCCAGTACCCCATTTTAGCTTTGGCAGTACAGACGGGTATCACTACGGTTGTTATTCTTGTTTTGGCTGAGTTCATTCCCAAGGCACTCTTCCACGCAAATCCGAACTTCTGGCTGCGCTTATTTGCCGTGCCTTTGACCATACTGCATTACATCATGGCGATTCCAGGGGCCTTTGTCGTGTGGCTCAGTCGACTTGCTATTCGCCTTATTGGAAAGAAACATGCAGCACACCCCAGCAATCACCAACAAATGGGCGCCACTGATTTGGATCATTTTATCAGAGGAGTTAGCGGACGAATGAAACCCGAACAAGAGCTAGAGCATGAGCTACAGATCATGCAAAATGCACTTGAATTCAACAAAGTGATTGCCCGCGACTGTCTCATCCCTCGAAACGAAGTCGTTGCCGTTGAAATGGAAACGTCTTTGGATGACGTCCGAGACCTCTTTGTTTCTACAGGCTTGTCAAAGATTGTAGTTTACAACGGGGACATCGACCAAACAATAGGGTATGTCCATTCCAAGGATTTGTTTAAAAACCCGACCTCAGTCAAAAGTATTCTGCATCCCACGTTTGTCGTTCCAGAGCCTATGCCCGCCGATGACGTTTTGCGCCGCTTCATTCAAAGAAAACGCCATTTGGCCATTGTAGTCGATGAGTTTGGGGGCACATCCGGTATTTTAACCATGGAAGACATCATGGAACAGTTGATTGGAGACATCGAAGATGAGCATGACATCGAAGATCTGATAGAAGAGCAAATCGAGCCGGGTTATTGGCGCTTTTCCGCACGGTTGGACGTCGAAGATTTAAACGAGAAATTCGGCTTAGACCTTCCCGCCATGGATGCTTATGAAACCCTCGGAGGGTTGATGCTACATCATGTTGAAGATATCCCAGAGCCTGGGTTTACCCTCGAATTGGATGCGTGTACTATGACTGTTGAAGATGTAAGCAGCAGTAAAATCCAGACCATTTTGATACGGACCCAAGAACACGGATCCGCATGAAAAACAGAAAAACAACCCCGTTCGTTGCCATCTTGCAACGACAACCTCGCTTGCAGTTCAACGCATTGCGTGATTTCCCTTATCTTCGCGAACCTTTATTAGAAGTCATTTTACCATGTCAATGATTGAAAAAATCCGCAACCGTCAAGGCTTGCTCATCGTTATGATCGGATTTGGAATGCTCGGTTTCCTCGTTCCTTATGACGCCGTTATGGCCTTAATCGGTCAAGGTGGAAACCGCGACGTTGGAGAAGTCAACGGCCGTGAAATCTCCGCATTAGAATACCAATCCGAACTGCAAGAACGCCGCCGGCTAGGCTTCAATGGAGATCAACTGAGTGAAGAGGTCTGGAATGACCTAACCACAAGTGTCATTCTAAATGATGACTTTGAAGCACTCGGACTGACCGTTTCAGACAACGAATATCAAGAAATGTTATTCGGCTCTGGATTCTCACCATATATGAATCGAGCGTTTTATTCCAACTCCGAAAACAAGCAATTCTGGCAGCAGAATTTCGGTGCCATGTTGAACACACCGAAAGGCAAATCCGACTTCTTGGCCTATAAAGCCTTGATTTCTGACAAAAGAGTGCGCGAGAAATACGACAATCTGGTGAACGCCGGCATTTATGCCAATAGCCTTGAAGGAGAAGCGGATTATTTGCAAGCCAACCGCAAGGTGACTTTTCAATATGTTCTCAAGTCATATGCCAGCATTCCTGATAGCGCTGTCTCTGTGAATGATTCCGATGTGAAGTCGTTTTACAACGCGCACAAATCTGATTTTCAGTACAAGGAGACCGATGGTCGCAGTGTAACCTATGCACGCATTGCCGTGAAGGCTTCCGCCGATGATGCCCTTGCAATCGAAGCAGACTTGAATTCTTTGAAAACCG
>JAPKAW010000054.1 GCA_028825055.1 Flavobacteriales bacterium
TCTTGCAACGTTCCGATTTCTTTGGCATAATCCCCCTCGCCTGATTCGATGCGGTCTTGAGCGTCTTGGTAAGCAAACCGGCGGTCGCTGTGGATCACCGTGCGGCCAAACCATTCGCCTTGAATCTTGGCTTTCTTGTCCAACTCAAATACCGCACTGAAGGCCAAGCGGTCCTCATTGGGGCGCAACGAACACAGGTCGTTGGACAGCACTTCCGGCAACATCGGAATGGTCCGGTCTACGAGGTAGACCGACGTCGCGCGTTGCCGCGCCTCTTCATCCAATACCGTTCCAGGCTGGAGGTAGTGGGTGACATCCGCGATGTGCACACCGACCTCCCAATTGCCGTTGGGTAACTTTTTCAAGGACAGCGCATCATCAAAATCCTTGGCGTCTGCTGGATCGATGGTCAGGGTCGTCACGTCGCGAAAATCCCGTCGGCGCGCCAATTCCTCCGCCGGCACCTCGTGCGAGATGGCCTCAGCCGCTGCGGTGACGTTGTCGGGGAAGGCATAAGGCAACCCATACTCCGCCAAGATGGCGTGCATTTCCACTTCGTGATCGCCAGGCATCCCCAAGACCTCCACCACTTTTCCGATCGGTCCCTCATTGGGATCTTCCCAGCTCACCATTTCAATGATCACCTTTTGACCATTTTTTCCACCGTTGAGATTGGCCGCTGGAATGAAGAAGTTGGCATGAAGGCGTTGATCCGAAGGATAGCCAAAGGCATATTCTCGCACTTGTTCCAATACCACCACGTATTGTTTTCGCAAGCGCTCGACAACACGAGACACCCGCGGGGTGTGGCGCTTCCCGCGACGAATCCAATCCACTTCGACCGTGTCACCCCAAAAAGCGGTGCCCGTAAACCCTTTGGAGACAGAGACCTCCTTGCCGTCAGGCATCATCACAAAGCCCCGGCCAAATTTGGTCACTTGAATCGTTCCGGTCACGCGTTCCTCTTGCATTTGCGCGAGGGTGAATTTGCCTTTTCCGAGGGATTCCAATTGGCCGCTTTTGCCCATTTCTTCCAAAATCGTCATCACCATCCGACGCATGTCGTGGTTCGTAATGCCCATAGTGCTCGCCACTTGTTTGTGGTTGAGCGGCTTGTTGGGTTGTCGCTTGAAAACACCGAGGATTTCTTTGCGAAGTTGTTTGGGCGGGGTGCGTGAGGCCATATATACAAAGATGCCTCGAATCGAATTGCATTTCCGACCTTTGCTCCCGCATGTCTACACGCACTTATCAACGTTGGTCGCCCTCGCAATGGGCTGAGTATGAAATTATCGACTCTGGTGACGGAGCCCGTTTGGAACGGTTTGGACCCGTCGTCTTGGAACGACCCGACCCCGGTGCCATGTGGCCAAGACGCCTGACAGTGGCGGATTGGGACCGAGCCAACGCCCATTTTGAACCGACCGGAAAGTCCACGGGCTATTGGGTCAAACACGGCTCTGCGAAGGACCGTTGGAACATGAACTACCAAAGCGAACGCTTGAACCTCACCTTCCAATTGGAGATGACCAAATTCAAGCACGTTGGCCTCTTCCCTGAACAAGCCGAAAATTGGGAATACATCGCTGAGCACCTGAAGCCAGGCAATCGCTTCCTCAACCTATTTGCGTACACTGGAGGCGCTTCCATTGCGGCCCGCGCTGCCGGTGCGGATGTCACCCACGTCGATGCCATTCGCCAGGTCATTGACTGGACACGTGTCAACATGGAATTGAGCGGGCTCGATGGCATTCGTTGGGTCGTCGAAGATGCGCTCAAATTTGCTGAACGCGAACAGAAACGCGGCAACAAATACGATGGGATCGTACTCGACCCGCCTACTTGGGGACTCGGCCCCAAAGGTGAAAAGTGGCGGCTCGAAGACCAACTCACGCGCCTGTGTGAAGCGGTCGCCGACATTGTGGCGCCGAGCGGATTCATCATCATGAACACGTATTCCGGTATCTCACCCACCGCACTGGAAACACTCTGGTCACGCTTGTTGCCCAACGCTTCTTCTGAAGTGGGAGAGCTTTGCCTCGAAGGAAAAGATGGACACATGATCCCAACGGGAAGCCTTATTAGACTCAAAGCGAAATCATGAGCGAATCCAATTCCCCCATGCTCGGACTCCGTTTGCCTACCGACCCGCGCTGGGTCGCTTTGGTGGAGACCAACATCTCGGAAATTCTGACCGACCACGCGTGGTGCGAGCAAAAAGCCGCTTCCAATGCCATCAGCACCATCGTGCGATTCCCTGAATATTTAGATTTGGTGGAAGCGCTCACGGAGATTGCCCAAGAAGAAATTGAGCACTTTGGTATGGTTGTCGCGCGGATCAAAGAACGCGGGTATACGCTCGGCCCCGAGCGAAAAGACGACTATGTCGGTGAGCTACTGCAGTTCATCCGACGCAAGTGCTCACGTGATGAGCAGCTCGTAGATCGGCTGCTTTTTGCGGCCATGATCGAAGCGCGTTCATGTGAGCGTTTTAAGATGTTGTCCGAAAAAATTAGCGATCCTGCATTGGCCGCTTTCTACCATGAACTCATGGTTTCTGAGGCCGGCCATTACACGACCTTCATCGGTTTTGCACGCAAGTATGCCAATGGGATCGATGTGGAGTCTCGCTGGCAGGCCTTTCTCGATTACGAGGCCGGAATCATGGAGCGGTACGGTAAGAAAGAAACAATGCACGGGTAACTTCATTCTGCCCGAGTAATTTAGCCGCATGAAGCGCATCCTGTTTTTTATCCCGCTAGCGCTTTTGGCGTGCAACCAACCCGAGCCTGTTTTTACCGATGCCGATGATGTGCGCCATGCCATCATGCAAATTGAGAATGCGCAATTTCGAGCGCACGTGACCAAAACCGTCGAGGCCGACGATAGCCAATTTGAAAGAGAGGTGACCATGCAATGGCTGCGGGCCCATGCTGCGAAAGATTCCACTTACGACATGGCCTGGATGCTCGAAGATGGTTTTATCCAAGCTGGTGATACGAGCATATACATTTACCATTTGTGGGCTAATGAAAAAACCTATATTGGCGCTGACAGCACCAAATCAGTCGACACTCTTGATTCCCAAAACCCGCGCAATGGCAACGGAATCGGAAATTATTATGCTGCCCTCACCTTGCCGATTGCTCTCACAAATAGCACCTGGTGGGAAGAATTAGAGAGCGATTCCTTGGTCGACGTAAAATGGGAACATCTGCTTCCGACACGATCTACGCCTGAGCAATTCATTTTGACACGCACTGCCATCCAAGACTCGACCGCTGAAGATTTCCATCCCCAATCCCTGAATTCGCTGAAGTGGATTTTCCAAGCGCCAAATGGCCTGCCCGTGCGGTACGAACAATCTTGGTACGAAGGTGACATCATGTACGGCAGTGACATGACAATTGAATGGACTTGGGACGATGTGAATCAGCCCGCGATTGTGAATACCATTGCCGATTGGACGGCTCCGGATTGGATAAAGGAACCGGAGCCCGTCGATTCTGAAGTTGCGGGCGGAGGCGGAAGTGAAAACTGGTTTGAAGAAGCAATGGCATCACTGCCTGCGATTGGAGCTGAAGCGCCTGCTTTAGCAGGATTGAATTTAAAAGGCGAACCGGTAAGCTTGGAGGCGCTAACTGGCCAACTCGTGTACGTTGATTTTTGGTACATCGGATGCGGCCCGTGCATGAGTGCTTTGCCGCATCTCGCAGGAATGCAAGAGGAATTCGGGCCAGAAGGCTTCACGGTGCTAGGCGTAAACCACCACCAAAAAGCCAAAACGGTACAACGTTATCTCAATCGACGCGAATTGGACGTGCCGCAGATGATGCTCGATTCATTGCCCAAGGAATACCCCGTAGCCGCCTATCCAACATGGTGTTTGGTCGGACGCGATGGCCGTATCATCGACCGCAACATCGGCTACAGTGAGGACACGGGGGCTTTCCTCGATTCGTTGGTTCAGGTAAACCTCTGAGGTTCAATTACCACTGCTACCTTGCTGCTAGTTTGGCCTAGTAAAGAATCAACGCGTAAGACAAAGCAGAGCGGTTTGTGGATGGGGCCGCCATCACGGCCCTGGCCATAGAAAGCCGCTTTGAGGAAGTGATGTTGTATAAAGTACGCTGCTGCTTTCTCATCAAAGCCACGCGAGATCAGTCTGAAAAACCCAAGAGCTTTTCTTGAAGGCCGATGCCAAAACTCCAAATCCAATTCTTTCGAATCTTAGTGACATACTCAAAGCATATCCCTGAAGTTCCGACTGTAAATCAAGGCGCTAATAAGCCTGCCATCATAGCTTCGACCTCATCCGCTTCCAAGGGGATATACCCCATCAAATCGATGAAACTCTCTTCCGTATTCAGCATGTCATTTTCGAGGCTGATTTCCAGGTTTTCTTCTCGGATGTAGATACATGGCTCCACGGTAAACACATGCCCGGCTTAACGGGGATTTAGTCTGGGCCGCGATTAAAAAAGGGGCTAATCCAAGATGTATGGCACCGCGGCGGCGCGCAACACCGTCGAGACCGTTGGTGCCAGACCAGTCGTTGGTTCCGGACTGAAACACCCTTTTACGTTCGTATAGCCCGAAATCCAATAGGTCCCTGACGGTAACGTCATTAAGTCACCAGAAGCATCCGTTGAACCGGATTGTTCGGTTCCGTATGGTGCCGCTCCGAGATACGATGCGGTCGAATGTCCGAAAACGGCATTATGGAAGTAATGAACGGTTACCGGTGAGCCATACGCCCCTGTAAAACCGAATTGCCATCCACCATCTGAAGCCCCTGCATCTGAAGCACATGCAATGAGCAAACTCGTGACATATGGGTAGTCTGACTCAGTCACCGTTAAATGAATGGCTCCTGTATTCATGCCTTCCGTTGCGATCAACTCTAAGAGGCCAGATCCCGTGCCGCTAGCGCTGAAGTCAATTGTTAAAACATTGGTTGCTCCGTCAAGACTTGCCGCAATAAATTCCGGAACGCTCCCATCGATCGCGTAGCTCCACGTCCCCGTCTCCGTATGAAGCGTCGATAAATCCAATGTGACACTCGCGTCAGCGTCACAACCGCTTATTGTGTGCGTTACCTCAAACGATATACACACTTCCTCGACATTTCCAGTGGGCGGATTCCCCCCGTAAACCCCACTGCAATTGTTCAGAATTCCACCGTTATTGAGGTCACCTCCAATGTTGGTCAAGCTCCCAGAATTGAGGATGGTCCCACTGGCTGTATTGCTAATAAAGTTATGGTTGGTGAAGATTCCAGGATTTTCGAGGAGCCCAGAATTGATGAAAAGGCCAGAATTTTCGAGGGATCCCGGGTTGGTTAGAGTTCCGTCTTCCCTGTTGATGAAAACCGCCAAAGCCCTGTTGATAAGGGTTCCCTCATTCGCAGAGGTTCCGTAGTTGTCGAAAACCCCGTCTGCCTCGTTGTCGAGGGTACCTCCATTTCGGTTTTCGAAGGTTGCTCCAATTTGGTTGTTGATGTATCCGATGTTGGAGAGGGTTCCTTCGATAATAAGGGCTCCCGAATTCGTAAGGGTTCCATCGTTGGTGATGTCGAAGTCTGCCAATATTTCCACCCCCAAATAAATGCTCACGACCTGTCCATCCGGAATGACCGCATTATTCCCAAATGCTGGAATGCCGTCATCCCAATTACCAAGAACCGCCCAATCTTCAGAGACCGCACCCGTGAATGTGGTTTGAGAATTCGCCTCAAAAGAGAAAAAGCAGAAAATGACAAGTAAGAACGCCGTGAGAAACTGGTTCATAGTCCGCGTGTTTACGGTTTGAAATACTTTGCATACCTCCCGAAGTCAGTACATCAGTAAGTAGTAACCGCCTCTAAGTTCACGAATAATAATTAATTAGATAGATAAACCCGTGGTTTGTGAATAAATATGTCTGTTTGGTCGAAAGCTTAAGGCTACGATCCCGCCATCATCGCCTCAATCTCATCGGCTTCCACCGGGATGTGGCCCATCAGATCAATGAAGCCATCTTCGGTGATGAGGATATCATTTTCGATGCGGATGCCCAAGTTTTCTTTCCGGATGTAGATGCCCGGCTCTACGGTAAACACATGCCCCGCTTCAATGGGTTTATGCCAATGGCCGACATCGTGTACATCGAGTCCAATAAAGTGGGAAGTCCCGTGCATGAAGTACTTTTTATAAGCCGGCCAAGAAGGATTCTCGTTGGCGACCTCTTCGGCCGTAATCAGCCCGAGATCCATCAATTCCTTGGTCATGAGCTCTCCCACTAACACGTGATACGCCTGAAGGGTTACGCCCGGCCGCAACAACGTCATCGCACCGCGCATCACCCGCAAAACAGCGTTATAGACATCGCGCTGGCGGTCGGTAAATTTCCCGCTCACCGGCACGCAACGGGTCATGTCGGCGGCATAATTACCATACTCCGCCCCAACATCCATGAGGATGACATCGCCCGCCTTGCATTCCTCGCTGTTTTCAACGTAATGCAACACGCAGGCGTTGAAGCCACTCCCAATAATCGGCGTGTAGGCGAAACCACGAGAACCCCGTCGTAAGAATTCATGCATCAGTTCCGCCTCGATTTCATATTCCATCACGCCCGGCTTGACGAACTGCAAAACACGTTCAAATCCGGCTTTTG
The DNA here is from genome assembly GCA_028825055.1 of Flavobacteriales bacterium. Taxonomy (GTDB): domain Bacteria; phylum Bacteroidota; class Bacteroidia; order Flavobacteriales_D; family Sanyastnellaceae; genus UA16. Next base: position 6,658 of record JAPKAW010000054.1, read on the forward strand.
TGATGTCACAAGCACGCTGCATCTGTTCAATTTCTTCTTGTGACTTGATGGCCCGCAAGGTGAATAGAATGGGCGCAGAACGTTCGATTTCGTAGTGGGGGTAGGTAGCGATCAATTTGGCGTTTTCCCGATCTGTCCGCGTTTGCACCACCTTGCTTGCGCGGGTGTGCGGATTGTCATTGAGGTACAACGCATCGGCTTCGGCCATGAGGCGTTGCAAGGTCTTCTCAAAAGCTGGAGCCCATTGAATTTGACCAATACCCGTCTGAGCTCGGGCCTGGGCCTTATCCAATTTCGCTCCCTCCCAAATAGCCAACTCATTGTTGGTCTCCAACGTGAACAAGATCTCCCGATCCGCGGGATTGTGCGCATCAGGAAAGAGCACCAAAACTGCTTCCTCTTGGTCTACTCCGGTTAACCAAAAGATGTCCGTCGCCTGCTTGAACGGCAATGTGCCATCCGCACTGGTTGGATAAATGTCACTGGAAAAGAACACCGCTATGGAACGCGGTTTCATGCCCTGCATGAACGCAGCGCGGTTCTGATTGTACAAGGACGCGGGGAGTTTCTGGTAACGCATGCAACGAAGATACCGAAGCTTACGGGAACCGCGAAGTGGGGTTTTCCAATCAATCCAAGATCTTCAGAACTTGATCCATTCGCAAAGTCCGGAATCCCCAAAAAATAACGACTTTCATCCCTTAGAGGTAACCCAATGGGCCGTGACCCCAAGCAGCCTGCTCTATCTTCACCCCATGGAAGCATTAAATAAATCCCTCCCGCCAAAACCTGTAGGGTCTTATCCCTTGGCTAGAAAAGTCGGACCCCTTCTTTTTTTGAGTGGCGTCGGTCCACGCCTTGCGGGAAGCGATGTGCATGACAGCGGTGTGCCAGGCTTGGAATTGGACCACAATGGAAACTTCAAGTCCTTTGACTTCGAAGCGCAAGTGCACAGTGTTTTTGCCAATGTCAAAGCCATCTTAGAGCAACATGGGAGCACGTGGGAGCAGCTTGTCGACATTACGGTTTTCCTGGTAGACATGAACCGCGACTTCTCTACGTTCAATCGGATTTATGCGGACTACTTTCCAAACCCTAGTACACAGCCATGCCGCACAACACTTGCCATCAACCGATTACCAACGCCGATTGCAATTGAATTGAAGTGTGTCGCCTCTGCGGAATGACTCAGATTGGCTTCACTATTGCGATTCATCAGACCATGCTACGCCTCTTCGCAAGCGGCCTCGTTATGTTTAGTCTCCCGGCTCTCGCCCAAAGCCCTATTCAGCTCCCCGAAGTCAACACGGACACCTTGTCCACTCTTGACTTCCCCGAAGTCAGCACCCCAACGAGCGCTTATGAACCCGGAGAGCGCTTAGAATACACCTTCCGTTATGGTTTCGTTCATGCCGCAGAGGCCCAAATCGAACTGAAGGCAGCTGGGCGCGGTCCCAACGGTCCGCAATGGCTAATCGACGCACGCGGCCGCTCGACTGGAACATTCAGTTGGTTCTTTAAGGTGGATGATCGTTACCGGACTACCATTGACGCCGCAACAGGCTATCCTTTACATTTCATCCGCGACGTACAGGAAGGAGGCTACACAATTGACCAAGATTATCGATTTGACTGGTCCAACCAATCCGTGAGAGCCTTGACGTCCAAGCGCGGGAATCCAGTCAAAAAACACGTATTTCAGCTTCCAGGCCCCACTCACGATATGATCAGCAGCATTTTCGCACTGCGAAATTTAGACTTTGACAACCTGCACATCGGTGACACCGCAAGGGTTCCGCTATTCATGGACGAAGAGTGGCTCGAACTTGAAATAGTTTATGGCGGTAAGGTGGAACAGAAAGTGAACGGTGAAAAATGGCCTTGCCTCCTCTTTCATCCCGTCATTCAAACTGGTCGTATATGGCGAAATCCGGATGACTTATCGATATTCATTAGTGACGACGCCAACCACATTCCTTTGTTGGCCAAGTCCAATATTCTATTCGGAACTGTTCAAATGGAATTGACACACGCTCGTGGGTTAAGAAATCCTTCAGCGAGGCGCGATTGAGGCCCGTTTTTTTCCGAATTTGCCCTATGCCATCTAACCAAGATTTCGACCCTGCGATCCTCCAAAAACTGGAGGCGCTAGAAGCGAAGTACGCCGCCATGGGCCAAGACCTGTCAGCGTACCTCGACGGGTTGCTGCATGCTGATTTTCTAACGTATTGGGATTACATCAACCTGGATACGTTACTGAGTTTACAGCATCCCATCACACCGTTTCCTGATGAATCCATTTTCATCGTTTACCACCAAATAACGGAGCTTTATTTCAAATTGGTGCTGCACGAATTGGAGCAACTTGCTGAAGAAGCGCCACCTACTAGCGCTCCCTTTTTGGAACGCATTCGACGCGTAAATCGCTATTTCGAGGCCCTAACACACAGCTTCGAAATCATGGTCGACGGGATGGACCGCGATCAGTTCCTGAAATTCAGGATGTCGCTCCTGCCGGCAAGCGGTTTTCAGAGTGCCCAGTACCGGATGATTGAAATTCGATCCACCAGCTTTGATCGACTCCTTCATCCAGATCACCGCGATGCCCATGTCGCTCACAGTCCTGGTGATTTGGAAGACTTGTTCGAGAAAATTTACTGGAAAGCCGGAGCCGTAGAATTGGCAACAGGGAAAAAAACCTTGACACTCAAGCAATTTGAAGCCAAGTACGGTTCGGTTTTGTTGGAGTTAGCCGAAAATGCACACGGCGTGAATGCCCGAGCCTTGTGGTCCGAGTTGCCCATTCACGAACAAACAGACGAATTGCGCCAGGCACTGCGTTGGTTAGACGTAAATGTCAACATAAACTGGCCTCTTAGCCATTACAAAAGCGCCGTCCGGTATCTTCAAAAGGATCCTGAGGACATCGCTGCTACGGGCGGTACCAACTGGCAGAAATATCTGCCTCCTCGTTTTCAAAAGCGCATTTTCTTCCCGGAGCTTTGGAGCAAGGAAGAGCGTGAGAATTGGGGAAAAAGCTGGGTCAAACGCGAAGCCTTTGGCCTATCATGAAGTTAAATTGGTTGCAGCGCTGGTGCGTTGGAATGATTGCAATCACGTTGATTCAATGCGATTCCAATGACATTGCACCCTTTTCTCATTCGGATGAACCCGATACGGTTGACCAACCGGTGGAACGATTCGGATTGATTTGGGAACACTTCGAAGTTGACTCGGGGACCGTTCGAAGCGGCCAATCCCTTTCACATCTTCTTTCGCCTGCAGGGTTATCTGCTTCGGCGATCGTGCAAATTGCTGAAGCCTCTCAACCCGATTACGATGTACGGTCCATGAAGTCCGGCAATGCTTGGTGGCTCGCTTTTCGCAATGACTCTGCGGGGACTCCAGCATATTTCATCTACCAGCGGAACGCCGTCGACTATGCAAAATTCCAACTGGAGGCCCCTTTCGGCGTTCAGTTAGCTCAGCTCCCCACGGACACCATTATAGAACGCGCCAAAGGGATCATAGAGCAGGCATTGTATGTTGATTTAGAGCGGGTAGGTGCGCCGTCGAGTCTCGCGTTGGCCATGGCCAGTGTTTACGCTTGGACCGTAGATTTTTCCCGCTTGCAGAAAGGCGACGCTTTTGATGTTTTGTACGAACGAACGTACGTCGCAGGAGAACCCAAAGGGATGCCGCGTGTCGTTGCCTGCCATTTCCAACACC
>JAPKAW010000055.1 GCA_028825055.1 Flavobacteriales bacterium
GGTTGATTTCGGTGGGGTGCTGCCGAATGAAGTTAAACCGTCCTCCGATATTGGTCGGGCCTTCTAATCGCCATTGACCGCCTGTCACCCGGTTGGACTCTTCGGGCATTTGATCACTCCAGCGTTGAACATTATCCAAAGCTTTCGCCGCTTCCTGAACATCCCAATTTTCTTCAGGATAACTCCATTTCCAGGTGTCGGCTAAGGCCGGCTGTAGCTTCTTAAATGCTTTTTCTGAATCGTTGTGCTTTGCGCTTAAAACAGGCTCGCGTTGCCACCAATAGGCCACGGAAAGAAGAAGGACGGAGCCAGCCAATAGGGATGCAATGCGATTCATGGAGCCAAGATACAGCGAGTGGCTTATGGACGTTGACATTGGTCGGAGCTTTTGAAGCGCCCCTTTGATTCCCACCCACGCTGAGCAATGTGTTTGGTCGACCTGTTTTTAACTCGGATGCGTCAACGGATAAAGGATGCGCGCTAAGTTCTTTTCTCATGAGCCCACGAGCTGCATTTTCTTTCAGGCCAAACGTGATGAAAATGGCATCGAAGGGCGTTCGGTCTTCCAACGCCATTTCAATGATTCGGTCATTTTTTTCAGAAGTCAACCTGTTATAATGATACACGCAAGGGAAAGCGGGTCCATCCAGAAAATGTTCCGGTTGTGTCTTCAGCGAATCAATACGATATGCCCTTTCTTACTGCGCACTTGGTATTGATCACCTCGTAAAACAGCTGTCCAGGTATAGACGCCATCGGGCGCGAAGTAATCGCCGTCTTGAACATCTCCTTGCCACCAGTGATCGAGATTTTGCGTCTGGAAAACAAGATTATTCCACCGGTCATATATTTTCAAATCCACCGATGTGACGTCGGCACTCATGATCAATTTCCATACATCGTTGTGGCCGTCATGATCGGGAGTAAAAGCGGTTGGCGCATATACGGTGAGGCTAGAGGTCGTGATAATGGATTGGCAAGCTAAATCCACACAGCCCAAGCTGTCTTGCACTTCGAGACAAACGTATGCGGGGTTGTCATTGATGTCGCTGGTGTTGATGTTCCATTGTGAGTTGGTACTGACCGATTCAGTGCCTAAGAACCACTCAAAATCAACTGGGGCATTGATGTTTGTAGCAGTAAACTCCATGAGGGTGCCATACGATTCAGGAAGGGCAGGAGTGTAGTTGAAATTGGCATTTGGAGGCGCGTAGACACACAATGCAGAATTTTGCTGCGTGGAATTGGTGCAGCCATTGGCGTCCGTTGCGGTGTATACGAGGTCATAGCAGCCCGGTATTTCAACGGTCATTGTCGTGTTTGCCCCCTGGTTACTCCAGGCTGTGAAGCCGTTGCTATCGATAATTCCAAAAGCACTATAGCTCCCCCCAGGATTTGCAGTTCCTTCGAATTCAATCAACATCGGTGTGCAACCAGAAGAAGGCGTTGAAGTAAAGTCGGTTGTGGGCAAGGGATGTATGATGGTGTTCTGACTGGTCGAGGATCCGCAATTCCCTTCAATGGTATAAGTCAGCTCAGGCGTTCCCAACCCAGCAATAGCGGGATTGAGTACGCCGTTGGAATTCAAGCATCCCCCGCAATCGGAACTCCAGCTGCCTCCAAAAAGGTCCCCAACAAGCTCCAACGAAGGCTCATTGATGCAAAAGGCAGCAGGTAGGTCAAATGAGCTGCTCAAATTGGCGGTTACGATAAATTCTCCTGAAGAATTCGATGGGCATTCGCCATTCAAGGCGTGCTGGATGTTCCAGGTTCCTTCACCGGCCAATGAAGTATTGAACTGCCCATTGGAATCCAAGCAATTGTCGCAGTCACTGGTCCAGACACCTCCTGTGTTTTCAGCTGTGATTAGGACATCACCCTGTCCAAGGCATGCCGTGAACGGGGAGTCAAAAGTAGCGCTCGGCGTATTGATGAGTTCCATGTTGGAAGAAAGAGTTTCCTGGCAAACTCCCTGCGATTCAAATGTGATTTCCAGCGTTTCATCTCCGGCTAAATTCGGATTGAACACACCGGAATCTTCATCGATGCAGTTCCCGCAAGAGGCCGACCACAGTCCTTCCGACGACGCATTGACAACCAAAGCAAAAGGGGCATCATCACTGCAAATCGGTGAAGGGAAATCAAATGCGAGGTCTTGAGGTAGGGCAACTACAAGTTCAATCGAATCAGCAGACCAGGAACAACCTTGTTCTGAGGCGTTGAGAACATACCATCCAGCGTCTAGCTCTCCCACGTCGGTGAGATTAAGTGAGGCATTGTTCAGGACTTCACCGTTCGGGAATTCCCATGTCCAATCTGGTCCTGCAATAGTTCCTTCGGGTGAAGCGGACCAAACACTACCAAGGCATGCTTCAGAAGTGTTTTCGATCAAGCTAACAGCGACGGTTGGAGTAATCTCCACTGAGATCTCCGCGGCAAGGGATAAACAGCCTTCCACTTCTGCTTGCACAGTAAACATACCGCCATCTGAAGGTTGAGCATCTGAGATGACCAAAATGCTATCAGATTCAACAAGCTCTCCATTCGGTCCGGTCCATTGCCACGTATTTCCTACTGTTGGACACGTCAAGATCAAGTCGTCACCCTGGCAAGTTGGAGCATCCCAAATCAAGTCGGGAGCTGTAAAAGCAGGTTGAACCGTCAAAATCAGAGTGTCCGGGGTGATTTCGCATTCGCCCACATTTCCAGTTACGATGTACATCCCAGCATACGTTTCATCCACGGGACCTATGGTCAGCACGTTCTCGTCGATATTGAAGCCGCTTGGGCCTGTCCATGTGTACGTTGCGTTTTCAATGGGGTCGGCATACAATGTGACCATTTCACCGGAGCAGAGGCTGTCGTCGTCCGTGTAGGTTTGGAATTCATATTGGGCAAATCCGCTGAAATAGCCATAGCGGCAATAGCCTGCGGGAGTTCCGTTGATGACGCCCATGTGGAAATACCCCGTGGAATTCTCGATTCGTGAAGCAGACAATGTGGGTACGAATGCGGTGGTCGTGATTTGCGCATATTTCCACAATCCAGCAGCTCCTGGAACATCGGTGAAGTCACCCGCCCCAATGAAGGCAGGATTTCCATTGAACGTAAAGTCTCCTTCGCTGCCCGCTTGAACGAGGAGGTTGATGGAGAAGGAAGCGTTGGTTGAGCGAACAAATGCAATGTCTCGCGAACCTGTACAGCGCAAGGGAGGGAGGATAGCTCCTCCGACTTCACATCCGACACCGGTCATGTGCAGCACAATCACTGGCGCCGAAGTTTCGTAATACGCAACCGGTGCGCCTAAAACATGGGTGTAAGTTTCCCCTGCGTTGAGCGTCCAAGTCAAGGTTCCATTGATGAAAACTTCCGTGTTGTTTTCAGTCGCCAAAATGAAAACCCGGTCAGCTCCTCCAAGCTGTACGCCTTTCACAGCGATGTATTCATCTCCGGCCACACTGACTGGAATCAGCTGATCCCCCAATAAATCGAAACACGTTCCTCCAAAGGGAGATCCCACAATGGAGTCATCACTCATGGTAACAGCGATTGGAGCCGAACTTGAGATGTATGTGCCTCCTGGATGTGCCGCAGCTGCTGTGGAGGCCGCCCGCATTGAATACGTTTCTCCAGCGTTCAACATAATGGTAAAAGCGACATCAGCGGGGTGGCCTGTGAGCGCTACGCTCGGAACAACGGTGATCTCCGTATTGTCTTCTGTCGCCACCACGTCAATGCCTGCCTTGGACTCTGTGTAGTTGTTGCTCAAATAATTTTGGAATGGCGTATAAAATTCCGTTCCCAAAGCAGAAGAGCCCTTCAACGTAAAGATGTCGGGATTGTCGTTGTGGTTGACTTCGTAATAAGCGGTGATGGGCGCATCAGAAATGATGTGCAATCCGTAGGATAAAGTGGTGTTTACAGGTTTGTTCTCAATCATTCCCATCCAAGCCGTCAGGTTGACTGTTGATGTGCCATTCGCGGCAATGCTTAAGGTTTGTGCAGGGAATGAAGGATTCGCAGGCTGTTCAATGGTGATGTTGGCCGCTTCATCAAATGTGGCAAATCGAAGCACGATGGGATTGTCTCCATGGCCGGCCCAAACTTCAGGAGCTACGAACCAAAATTCAGTATCCGTCTGCGACAGAAGCGTGCTTGTATGGGCCGCTAATAGCAAAAAGAATGTGAGGAACTTGATTGCTGACTGACTCATATACGTTGGCTATGGCATGACCATTGTGAAACGAAGATAGCGAATGTTGGGATAGTGTTTAATAAACACCTTCACTCAAGAATTCGTTGCAGGGGGTTTATGTTTTTGCATGCCTTTCTAATTGCCCTTGGTTTGGACTTGCACTAATTCAGGTGTCCAACAGATTGGAAGATGCACGAATTCGCTTTTCCGGCTGGCCAGAAATACCCTTAAAACCTACGGTTTTCCCTGAATTCTCCATGGCCATGACGGTGTCTTCCAGAGCAGCTATGCCGCTCTGGTCCACGAAATGTACATCGGTCATGTCGATGACGACCTTATCGATCTCCGCTGGAATTTGGCTGCGAAGTCCTGCTAAAGCAGAGGCGTTTCCGAAAAATAGAGGGCCATGAAGTGATTTAATGAGCACATCTTGAACGCCTTCAGCGGGGTCAATGTGGAGCCGGAACTGACTAGTCGACCAGTCTCCCATGTATTTCATGAACTGGAAAGAAGCGATAACGAGGCCGACAGCGACAGCAAACACCAATTGCCAAAAGACGGTCAAGATGAGAACTGCGAGTAAGATGACGCGTTCACCCCAACCCATTCGGAACAATCCACGGAGACCTTTGTAGTCCATAACACCAATGCCGACAGTAATCAAAATGCCAGCGAGCACCGCGGCTGGGATTTGGGATGCAATAGGGCCCAAAAGCACGATTGTAGTAAACAATAGGATGCCTGCGATCATGCCGCTTATACGGGTTTGGCCACCCGCCTGAATGTTCACAACCGTTCGAATGGTGGCTCCAGCTCCTGGCAGTCCACCGAAAAGAGCGGCAATGCTGTTGCCAATTCCTTGTCCAATGAGCTCTTTGTTGGGTTCATGTTGCGTTCTGGTCATGTTGTCAGCGACGACGCTAGTCAGCAATGAGTCGATCGCACCCAATAGTGCCAAGATCAATGCTGTGATGACATACGGTCCGAGATTCGATACCTGCGGCCAAGAGAACATTCCCCAATGGATGGAGGGCAGTCCTGCTTCAATTTGTGAGATACTGCGGCAATCGAGATCAAGAAATAGCGCAGCGCTTGTGATGGCTACCAAAGCCACCAAGGCACTTGGAATAGCGGTTGTTATGCGCTTGAATCCGTAAATGATGGCAATGGTGCTCAAGCAAAGCAAGAGTTCGAGCCAATTAATGTTTCGGAGTCCCAAGGGGATATATCGGATGGCCCCCAAAACGCCCTGACTTTCAAGTCGAATGATTCCTTGAGCCTCCTTGGTAACATTGGCTTCAGAAAAACGCATGAGTTCATCCAAATCGATGTTGGCTGAAGAGATGGGGGTTTCTTCAATCCATGATTCACTGGCTGAAAGAAAGGCATCTGATATTAAAATACGCTCGGCAGCAACTCTGTAATTTTTAATATTCTCCACGTCTTCTGCCGGAACATAACCGATGGCCGGTAAGATTTGAGTGATCAATATGATGACTCCAATTCCGGTCATAAAACCAGAAACAACGGTCTGAGGAATGAATCGAATGTAAGATCCCCATTTCATCAGACCCAGTGCAACTTGAAAAAGTCCAGCTAGAAAGAAAACGAGCAAGATCAATGGAAGCGCTTGACTTAAATCACCATCGCGGTGTATCAAAATACCGCCAACAATCGAAGCGCTGAGCACGGTCATAGGAGCCGTGGGACCCGATATTTGCGTAGAAGTCCCCCCAAACAAGGCGGCGAAGAAGGCGATGAATGCTGCGCCGAAAAGTCCAGCAGACGCGCCAAGACCGGATTGCTCTCCGAAAGCTAAAGCCAATGGCAGGGCAACAACTCCAGCGGTGAGTCCCCCGAACAAGTCTCCTTTGAAATGCTTAAAGTCAAAATACATGTGTGATTGGCTAATTTTATGTAAAGAAATGAAAGGCTTGGGCTATCGCAAAATCGAAAGTGGTCCCGTCAAGGTGACTGGACCGCTATCTGTAATTTCGTGAACTCCGTAGTGATCTGTGATGAATAACTCGCCCTCGTTTCGGAGAATCTGAATGACATAGTAATAGGTCCCATCGGATACTTCATCCTGAGTGGGGCTCCATCCTGAACTGTTTCCAAAGTCATTGGATGTATACACGGCGTTCCCCCAGCGATTATAAATACTGCAAGAGCTTCCGGGGAAATAGGATAAGTCGGAAATTTGAAAATGTTCGTTGTTGCCATCTGAATTCGGCGTAATGACGTTGGGAATGATCATTTCACAGATCACCGTTTCCACTTCAAAAGAGCCCGATGCATTCAAATAGCAAGGAGGGCCCGTCGTTAAATTTACCTGATACAACCCATCCATAGCCACTTGAATTCCTACTTCTGAGCTCACGAATGACTCGTTTCCTTGATCGTCGATGAAATTCCACTCTACCTGATAAGCTCCATCAAGGTTGGGGAGGGAAAGGATGGCTTCTGCATCCGGACAATGCGATACAGCCAAGGGGGCGAAGTCGTCAGCAATGGTTGAGGGAAGTCCCACGACAATCAATTCAATCGTTGTCACTGAAGAAATGCATCCGCTCATTTCGGCATAGGCTGTGAACGTACCATTTCCGGAGAGGGGAATGGAATCCATGCTCCAAAGGGCTTCTTCATTTGTGCCGAAAAAGGAATGATTCCACACAACGGAGGCTCCGTTTTCCACATCTGCAAACCAGGTTGCACTGCCTCCTTCACAAATGGGGTCAAATCCGCTCAGTTGTGGTGGGGAAGGAGTGGCGAGGACTTCAATGAATACAGAGTCTGAAATCATCGGGCAATTGCCAATTTCACCGTCCAAAATGTACCAGCCTTCTTGTTCGTTTTGCGCATTTTGAATGCCAAACGTCTCGCTCGATGTGTAGCCCAAAGGATGCGTCCATTGCCACGCCGAGCTTGGTGGCCCAGCGGCAAACAACTCCACGTCTTCACCTTCACAGATACTCATGTTATCCATGGTGTCGCCTACGAGGTCAACAATGTCCATGGTTCCTTGCGTTTCTACTTGAAAGGTCGCTGATAGAGGCGAAGAGGAGCACTCATTGAGTTGAGCAATGACTTGATAGGTCTGTTCGTCAGCCAATGAAACATTGGGAATAATCAACGGATTGCCCTGACCAATCGGATTCCCGGTGGCATCAAACCACGCGAAGGTGCATCCTTCGATCGAAACTTCGGCGTAAAGAGATGCATCAGTGCCGATACAAACAGGAGGGGCATTGATCGCTATAATTTCAGGTGTAGGTGTGATTTCCACCCAGGCAGAATCGGACTGCATGGGGCAATTGTTGGCCATCCCATTTAGTGTGTACCATCCTGTTTGTTCGGTTTGAGCATTGGTGATTTGCATCCCCGCGCCATTGCTGATGAGTTCTCCGGAAGGCGAGTTCCAAGACCATGATGTGGCCGATGCATTGAGAGAATTGACCAGAACGTTGGAACCCGAGCAAACGGCTGTAGAGTCTAGATCGATTTGGCCTGAGAGCTGAGGCTGAACATTCACATCCCAGGACGCTAGAGGAGAGTAACAACCGTGATCGTTGATGACCAACGTGTAAGTTCCAGAAGCCGCAGGAGTCGCATTGAAGATGTCGACTTCAGTCGCATCGGGCAATGGGCCCTCAGGGCCATTCCACTCGTATTGAACAGCACCAACAGAATCCGTGCTCAATGAGAATGACTCCCCTTCGCAGAGCCAATTGTCTCCTGAGATTTCAGGTAAATCAGGAACAGGGCTTACCGTCAACAGAAGTGTGTCGTTCTCTATTGGGCACGCGCCCACGTACCCTGAAACAACATAGATTCCATTGTCTGACTCGTCCAAAACACCTAATTCTAAAGGGTTTCCTTGTCCTGTGAAGCCGCCGGGACCTGTCCAGTTGTAACTCGCTCCGATGAGGTCATTGGTCTGCAAATCCAACGATTGGCCTTCACAGAGGGTGTTGTCCTCCACTTGAACGACATACGCCTGCGCGGCATAATTGCTGAAGTAACCATACCGTGTGCCCGAATTGGCACCTCCATGAACAATGCCCAAGTGAAATTGGGAGGTGCTGTTGGACAGCCGAGAAGCTTGCAATTGAGGAACAAAAGAGGTGGCTGTGATATTGGCATACATCCATGCACCGGCTGTTCCCGGCACATTATTGAATTCACTTGCCTCGACATTGGTTGCATTTCCGTTGAACGTGAAGTCATCTTCACCTCCCGCGGGAACCAAAATTTTCAGGCCAATAAACTCATTGGTGGAGCGAACGAAGGCCACTTCCTGAGATCCCGTGCATACAATGGGAGGCAAAAGTGCTCCCCCCACTTCGCACCCAAACCCAGTGAGATGAAGGACATAAACAGGTTCGCTTGTCGTGTAATACGCCGCCGCCGCTGTAAGCGTGTGCGTATACATCGAATAAATCGAAGGCAATGTGGATACGACGTTGCCATTGAGACTGATAACGGTTCCGGCAACCGTGGGTACGATAAAAACTTTGTCTGGACCGTTGAGGTTTCCTCTAATTGCAATGTATTCAGTTCCGACAATGTTGACCGGAACGATTTGGTCTCCCATGATGTCGGAGCATCCGCCATACGGCGTGCCTGCGACGCTATCATCGCTCATGGTGATGGCAATTGGCTTGTCGGATGTTACGGTTGTACCAGAAGGATGTTGTGAAGAGAGCACAGAAGATGCCCGCCCGCTCCATGTTTGTCCTTTGTGGAGAAAGATGGTAAACGCGTTGTTTGCAGGATGGCCAATGATTGCTTTTCTCGGATTAATGGTGACCGTTGTACTATCCTCTGTTGCAACGATGTCAAAAGACGAGGTGGACTGTGAATAGGTATTGTTGAGGTACATCTGAAACGGTACCACAAAATCCACCCCTAGTGCATTGGCGCCTTTGAGCGCGAAAATATCCGGATTCAGGTTGTTGGATGGGTTCACTTCGTAATACGCCTCGACCAACGAGGTGGAGGAGATGTGCAAGCCATAATTGAGAACCGTATTGGCCGGTTTGTTTTCGACCTGGCTCAACCAAGGAGCGAGGTTCAAAGAAGCCACATCGTTTGCCGCGATCGTCAATGTTTGTGTTGGGAAACTGGAATTGGCGGGTTGTTCCACTGTTATGATCGCAGATTCATCAAAAGTGGCGAAACGCAAAAGCGTAGGACTGTCACCATGGTTGGCCCACACCTCTGGGGCTACAAACCAAAACTCGGTATCAACTTGTGCCCAAGTAACCCAAGGTGATATCGCCAATGCCATTCCGATGAAAAGCATTCGAAAAGTCACCAGAGTGCTGTGTCTTGGTTCAGATTGGGCCCACATAAGTGTCATCGTTTAGATTCGTCGAAATCACTTTAATGGCAGTTGTTTAAATCCACTTACCAGCAAATTTACGCATGCAGGGTCCAATAGGGTTGAGGTGTCACCAAATGAGTTCTGTTCACCTTCTGCAACCTTCCGAAGAATGCGCCGCATAATTTTTCCTGAGCGTGTTTTTGGAAGTGCCGAAACAAATTGAATTCGATCTAGCCTGGCGATTTTACCAATGCCTTTGATGACCGCATTTTGCACAGCTTTGCGCAAGGCCTCTTCGTTTAAAGTGACCATTCTCGGGTCTAAAATGACATAGGCATGTATTCCTTGGCCTTTAATTTCGTGAGGAAACCCGACGACGGCGGATTCTACTGCGCCAGAAGTTTCGTTGATTGCTGATTCAATTTCGGCCGTTCCAAATCGATGGCCGGAAACGTTGATTACGTCATCGACTCGTCCAATGATGCGGTAGAGGCTTTGATCGTCTCGTTTGGCGCCATCTCCGGTGAAATAGTGTCCTGGGAATGGATGGAAATACGTATTTATACAGCGCTCATGGTCGCCATAAGTCGTTCGAATCATGCTCGGCCAGGGCTCAGAAATACACAGCAGTCCTTCGACGTTATTTTCAAGGATTTCATGTCCATTTCGATCCAATAATACCGGGTGGATTCCGGGTAATGGAAGTCCGGCATGAGCTGGTTTTTGCGGGCTTAATCCCCCCAGTCCGCTGATCATAATGCCGCCCGTCTCTGTTTGCCACCACGTATCAACAATG
>JAPKAW010000056.1 GCA_028825055.1 Flavobacteriales bacterium
GTTGCAGATGCGGGCTTGACAATCGCGGGGACTCCAGCCAACCAATTCACGGCAACTTTCTCGAGCATCCCCCAGATCGGAAAATTGAATGCGTTGATATGGATGGCGACTCCTTGCTTAGGCACCAATACGTGATGGCCGACAAATGAGCCCTCCTTACTCAGTGGAATTCCGAGTCCGTCCAAAGCAAATGGTGTATCACCGAATTGCTTTCTCAGGCTAGCATAGCTAAATAAATTGCCTATTCCTCCTTCGATATCAATCCAAGAATCATTCCGGGTTGCCCCCGTTGCCCAACTAATTTCATAAAACTTCTCTTTTTTGCTGTGAAGATGTAAAGCCAAGGCCTTCAGCATGCGACCGCGTTCTTGAAACGTCAAGTTCCTCAAGTTGATATTGCCGACGCTTCTTGCATAGTCCATAGCTGATTCCACATCGACCAAATCTTCATTCAATCGAGCTACGACATTTCCATGGACTGCATGGAGCAAAGCAGTGGAGTCAATCGCTAACTTGGATGATGACACCCACTGGTTGCATAAGTAGTGTTCTAAGTGTTGGGGGGTGGTGGTCATAGCGGGAAACTTTCGACCAATTTACCACCTTCTAGATTCGTCAATGAATGCATCCAATCTTTGGGGCTCTTTGACTCGGGGATATTGTCAAATAAATTTTTTGGTGTTGTCATTAAAATGGCGTTATTTTGAATCTGTCGTTCAGATAAGCACTTACGTCTATGAAGTTCAAATTAATTTCTATAGAATTATTTTGGGATTTAGAAACAGTTTGGCCTATCTTAGCCTCAATAGACATCAAATCTTGACCAGAAACATCAAATAATTCATTCAAATGAAGAACCTTTTCACACTGGCTGCGGCCTCTTTTCTCGCCTTCGGAGCGAGTGCCAGCAATGTTGAGCTGGTAGTCGAAGCAGTAAACAATGGCGGCCAGGTTGAAGGGAATACGTACCGTGTGTACGCTGTATTGCCCTCTGCCGAGCACTCTTTGCATGCTGTTTTCGCTGACGGCGAACATGTTTTGAACGTTGCTACTACTAGCTCGTTTTATCAGCACCAATACGGAAGCTTTTCTTCTTTGGATGTAAACAATCAAATTGTTGCATTGGATGCGGGTCTCGCATTTGATAGCTGGGTAACAATTGGCGCTACTAATAGTGACAACAACAACCTATGGACGGTAGGTGTAGACTACAACAACTTCTTGGGTGGTTCAGAATTGACGATCACTGACGGAGCTTGGTTTGTTGTTCCTACAGACGTGCAGGCAGCTACTGAAGCTGGTAACCGTGTTTTGTTGATGCAATTGACAACAGACGGAACGGCTACAGGTATTTTAAACTTGCAGGGATGGGATGCTGACGGTGCTGCTTGGCGCTCTCACGACCTCACATTCTCTTCAACGGATGCTGAAGTATTCGGTTGCACTGATAGCAATGCAGCTAACTTCAACACGGATGCTACGTATAACGACGGTTCTTGCTTCGGCGAAAACAACGGTGATATGAACGGCTTGTCTAACATCGACGGAACAACTGAATGGAACATCTTCCCTAACCCAGTATTCGAAAGCACTTTCAGCGTAAAGTTTGATCGTGAATTGAACTTGGGTGGAGAGAACATAATTCTTGAAGTAACTGATATGGCTGGTAAGTCTGTCATCTCTCAGGAGGTTGCACAGGAAAACATCGTTGGAGGCAATCGCATTGTTGTCAAGCATAGCTTGGCCGCAGGTAACTACACTGTTGCAGTGAAGCATGCGAACTTCAATGATGCTCAAAACATCGTTGTTTCGAAGTAAGTTAATTCTTACATCGCATTGAAAAAGGGACCTTATGGGTCCCTTTTTTTGTGCCAATAACTCAGGACTTAAAGAGTAAATTTGAAGCAATGAAAATTCTATCATTTCCGCGTTTGAGTATTCCATTAAGCTGTATGCTTCTCATAGCTAGTTGCGCTAGTGAAAACAATTCAGAATCACAGCTCACTGGCGTTCCTATGCTTGGGCACGTGGGCATGCGTCATGCAGTGGTTTGGAGTCAAGCTACAGACGCCACGGAAATGAAGCTGACATTTTGGGAGCAGGATCAATCGATGGCCGTTGCACAGTCTTCTTATGGGACACGGGATGCCTACAATTGCAGTGTATATCAGATTGACGGATTGGAGCCGAATGTGCGATACGAGGGCCTTATTAAAACCATCGGTGGTCGTGCCGTCTCCGACACAATGCATTGGACGACTCAGGAACTGTGGCAATACCGTACAGACCCCCCTCAATTCACATTCGCCACTGGAAGCTGTGCGTTCATCAACGAAGAGCTTTACGATCGTCCTGGAACGCCTTACGGGGGGGATTACCAGACATTCAAATCAATCGCCCGAGAAGATTTTCAGGGCATGTTGTGGCTCGGTGACAATGTCTATTTGAGAGAAGTGGATGTTGCGAGCAGAGCAGGGTATCGCTACAGATATGAGCAGATGAGGCGATTGCCCGAATTACAGGACCTCTTGTCAAAGGGCAGTCACTATGCTATTTGGGATGACCACGATTTTGGGCCGGACAACTCGGATGGATCATGGTATCATGCGGATTGGGCCAAGGAATCGTTTGATTCATTTTGGGTCAATCCAGGCAATGGATTGCGCGAAGCTCCTGAGTTGAACGTAGCGTATTTCCAATACGCTGATGTTGACTTCTTCCTGCTAGACAATCGAACGCATCGTGTAAATCATCGCATGGGCCCTGAAAAGAGAACCTTGTTGGGAGAAGTACAAATGAATTGGTTGCTGAATGCGCTTAAAAATAGCCGAGCACCCTTCAAAATGATTGCTATTGGTGGACAAATGCTAAGTGATGTGGCGAAGTATGAGAATTTCGCCCAATTTCCAGAGGAACGCACTCAACTTTTGGAAGCACTGAATGAGCTCAAAATTAAAGGCGTTGTCTTTTTATCTGGAGATCGGCATTGTACTGAGTTGTCTCAGGTTCAGCTGCCCAACGGACGATTTGTCTATGATTTGACGGTTAGCCCGTTAACGAGCAGTAGTTATGACAATACCGAAGAACCGAATTCACATCGGGTAGAAGGCACCGTGGTTGGAAATCGCAACTATGCGTTGCTCGATTTTTCTGGCCCACGAAAGGAACGCGTTTTAAAAATGTCAGTTAAGAATAGCGAAGGGGAACTTCAATGGACCAAGTCCATCGTATCTGCTAACGGCTATAAATTGAAGTGATGAATGAATTTCACCAATCTTCATCCATAAGATAGTCAGTCAATTTGGGACGCTGATCCAACTTGATTAAGTAATTAACACCTTCAAGCGTTACGCGAATAGCCTTGCATATAGTCTGCTTTCCAGGCATTTCGAATTCAAAAGTGTCATCTTCATACCCTTCCGGATACATGGTCTCCAGCGCTCGTTGAATAGTTGTCGGGAGCTTCTTGTAGCTCACAATTAAGTTTCTCATGGCAAATGGGATTAGAGGCTCCTTTACTATCCCTTGGGTTGAAAGGTTTCGTTTGGCCCATTGATTCCGTTATTTGCAGGCACAATTACATCATGGAGCATTCAAAAATCAATATCCGAAAGGACTACGTGAAGCAATCATTGAATCGAGAGGATTTAGCCGACTCCCCAGAGGAACTCCTCAAGAGATGGCTTTCCGAGGCTGCGGAAGTCGATGCCTTTGATTACAATGCAATGTATCTGTCGACTGTAAATCAAGAAGGAAAGCCATCGGGTCGTGTCGTTTTACTGCGTGGTTTGGAAGAAAGTGGGTTGCGCTTTTACACTAATTACACAAGCTCTAAGGGCAGGGATATTGCTGTGAACCCCCATGTTGCCATTGCCTTTTTCTGGAAAGAGCTCGAAAGACAAGTCCGTATTGAAGGCACGGCCTATCGTTTGACGCCCGAAGAGAGTGATGCATATTATGCGACACGTCCTCGATCAAGTCAAATTGGAGCCTGGGCATCTCAACAAAGTGAGTCTAACAATCAAGACGATTTAGAACGACGATTTGAGGCGATGCAGGATAAATTTAAAAACTCAGAGAGCATCCCTCGTCCGGAACATTGGGGTGGTTTTCGCGTCGTTATCTCGTCATGTGAGTTCTGGCAAGGCCGCCCGAATAGATTGCATCAACGTTGGCGATATGATCGGAGGGAAGTCGGGGTTCAATGGAGTGTCACTCCTCTAGATCCTTGAAGTTTTATTCAACCCGGACTACAAGTCCCTTTAAGTAAGCACCTTCAGGGTGGAATGCACTGACTGGATGGTCTGCGGGCTGATGCAAGCGATATAGAATCCTCGCTGTCCGGCCTGCTTGAATGGCTGCCGCAATGACCGTGTTCGTAAACATACGGTCGTCTACAGCCTGTGAGCAGGAGAAGGTCATGAGTAAACTTCCAGGCTTCATGGTTTCTAGAGCCCGTAAATTAATTCGCTTGTATCCTTGAATGGCTGCATGGCGTGCAGACGCACTTTTAGCAAATGCAGGAGGATCTAAAACAACGATATCAAAATCAGCGACTCCATTTTTGAGGTAGTCAAGTGCATCGGCCTGTATGGACTGATGTACATCACTGCTATATCCGTTTTTCGCCACGTTTGCCTCTCCAATTTCTAGTGCGCGAGCGGAGCTGTCCAAGCTGTGCACTTCTGTAGCTCCACCCTGAAGTGCGCTCACAGAAAACCCCCCGGTATAGCTGAAGGTGTTTAGAACCTTTTTTCCTTTAGACAATTGACCCAGTAGCAGTCTGTTCTCTCGCTGGTCAATGAAAAATCCTGTTTTTTGACCTTCAACCAAATCAATGATATACGCGTTGCCATGTTCTTGTGCATTCCAATCCTCTGGAGCGTTGCCATGGACCCATGCGTCTAAATTGGTCACGTGCCCATTCTTTCGCAAAACCTTTGCGCTTTTATTATAGACTCCAACCAAATCATCGGGCAATTCAGTTTTCAATGCCTCAATGATCCATTGTAACGAACGATGCATTCCCAAAGAATGTGTTTGAACCACCGCTACGCGATCGTAATAATCTACGATGAGTCCGGGGAGTCCATCGCCTTCTGCATGCACTAGTCTACAGGTGTTCTGACCATTGGAATTGATTAATCCCAAATCCTGCCGAACTGCAACTGCCTGCTTGATTTTATCTTGAAAAAATGACCCGGTAGGGATGGTTTCGTCAAAGGAGATCATTCTGATCGCAATCGATGTTCCCTTCGAATAATGGCCATAGCCCAAATGTCCTCCTTTGTTTGAGTGAACTTGAACCAAAGCACCATCTTCAATTCCCTCCTCCAAGTTCTTGATGGCACCACTGAACACCCAAGGGTGGCGCCTTCTAATCCCCTCGTCCTTTTTTGCTTTTAGCTGTATGCTCTTGATCTCCATAATGGTCGCGAAGGTAGCAATGGTTCAGTCTGATTTGGTGGTGAACATTTGATCTCCCTGCAACACGATCTTACCGGCATCTCGCAATACAGTGAGTTCCTTCATTTTCCGATTGTGTTCAATCAGTGGAAAGTGCCACAGCCATTCAGAAATACGGAGCCCATTTTCAGGAACGACATCAATTTTACGCGGTAATAAAGGCTGAGATGCGACTCTGCAATCGTCGCACGTACCACACGGAGTGGTGTGTTCTTGGCCAAAGTAATGTTCGATTGCAGTAGACCTGCATGTCTGAGGAGCTAGATATGATTCCATGCTCTTCCATTTTCCCAGAGCAACTAGTTTTCGGGTCTCGAGTAACTCTTTAGAAATCGTCAGCGATTCCGATCGAATACGAGCAGTTTTCCAAGAAATAGATGCTGTGAGCGATGGTTTAACGAGCTCAATCCAACCCCATTGATCAAATTGATGTAAAGCTGATCTGATTTGAGACTCGGAAAGAGCGGTGCTGCGCATGAGCAGGGTGATGGGGAACCTATATTCTTCCTCCGACTTTTTGGCGTGTCGCAAGAGCCATTGCCCCAGCGTGTATGACGGGCTGGGGCTATTCCGCTCATTTAGTCCGTGCTGTAGCGCTTTATTGGCTTTCACACGGACGTCATCTGAAGTGGTGTTTTCATGCCATGCTATAACGCCTTCCTTTTGTAAAATTCGCAAGCTAGACTCGGTAAGTCGCTGACTAGTATTTTGTTGCGTGCTCCATTGCCCCAAATTAAAGGGAGTGCTTTCAGAAGGGCAGTCACCAATAGCTACGAATCCTTGATTGGCCAATCCTTGGTATACAGCCTGGATAAATTGAAGCGAAGGATACTGCTGCTCAAGAGATTTTTTGGCATTTTCAATGCCACTAGAGGAAGGGAATATTGCGCATGTGGAGGGCAGACCATCTCGACCAGCACGTCCCGCTTCCTGCAAGTAACTTTCCATGTCAGAGGGGATGTTCGCATGAAAAACCCAACGGACGTCTGCCTTGTCAATTCCCATGCCGAAGGCACTAGTGCAGGTGAGAACTTGTGTTTTGCCTTCCATCCAACGCTTCTGACGGTTTTGTCTTTCACCGGAAGAGAGTCCGGCGTGATAAGCCTCCGCTTCAACACCAACATGGACCAGTCGTTTGGAGATTTCAATGGAGGCCTGACGCGTGCCGGAATAAACCAGCCCCGTTCCACGCATACGACGCGCGCATTCCAATAGCATGCGTTCTGAATCTCCGATGGTGTAAACAGCGAACATTAGATTATCCCGTCTGATTGGAGTTCGGAAAAGAGCCGGAGGGTTCATCGCCAATTGTTCAGAGATATCGAGCGAGACATCGATTGTGGCTGTTGCCGAGAATGCGCCCCAAACAGCCTTCGGACATAAAGGACGCATCGCCAAGATTTCGCGATAGGCGGGCCTGAAGTCATGTCCCCATTGAGAGATACAATGCGCCTCATCAACGGCAATTGTTCGCACATCTATGCGTTCGATGCGCGCTAAAAACACAGGTGATTTCAATCGTTCTGGTGCTACATACAGAAACTTGAGTCCTCCGAAAATCGCGTTGTTACTAATTCTGTCGATGTCTCGACTGTCGGAGTCAGACGAGATGAAGTCAGCAGCAATTCCTTTTGCTTTGAGAGATACCACTTGGTCCCTCATTAATGCAATAAGTGGAGAAATCACCAAACAAACTCCACCCCGAATCAATCCAGGAACTTGAAAACAGATTGATTTGCCAGCACCTGTAGACATAATGGCCAGCGTGTCACGGCCCTCACACAGCGAAAGAATAGGAGCGATTTGATCCGGACGAAATTCAGAATGGCCCCAGTGATCCTTGAGTAAAGAGCTTGCTTTTGTAAGAAATGATGAGGAGTGCATTAAAAAGTGAATACCGGTTTTACTTGCAAGAATGTTGGGCGAACTTCGCGGCCATATCGAGAAACAAATGTCATGCGGAACATCGTAACGGGAAACTGGAAGAGCAACAAATTGTGGAATGATGCTGAGAAATTGATGGACGACGTGGCCACAGGGATTCTTGAATCACAACACACCGATGTTTTCGTAGCGCCGCCTACGCCTTATTTAGCGGCCTTACAGGCGCAATCTACAGATTTAATAGGGCTTGCTGGTCAGCAATGCAGTGCGCACCTTGAAGGGGCCTTTACGGGCGAACACACCGCCTCCATGTTGAAGTCCGTTGGAGTAAAAGCAGTTCTCATCGGTCATTCGGAGAGAAGAGGTGGTTTTGGAGAGAACGACTCCGTCGTGGAGGTGAAAATCCATCATGCTTTGGATGCAGGCTTACTGGCTATTGTATGCTGTGGGGAGAACCTTGAGGAACGGGATGCTGGGCAGCATTTTGAGAAGGTCTTGACGCAATTGTCTCACGCATTTCAAAACGTTGATACGAGCAAAATGATACATGTCGTGGTAGCTTATGAGCCAATTTGGGCAATTGGAACAGGCCGCACAGCCTCTGCTGCGCGGGCTCAAGAAATGCACGCTGCGATTCGAAAACACCTGGTTGAATTGTTTGACGCGCCCACGGCAGAGTCCACTCGGATTCTTTACGGAGGCAGTTGCAAACCTTCCAATGCACTCGAAATCTTCATGCAACCGGACGTTAACGGCGGATTAATCGGTGGTGCATCGTTGAACGCTTTAGACTTCTTGGCCATCGTTGCGGCTTCCAATGAAGCTGCGTCAAAAGAGCAACAAGGTGGTTGAAACGCCTACATTCCTCAGGTTGACGTTAACCTGTAAGCCATTACTTCCTGCACGAGAAATTGCTGTGGCTTGGCTTGAAACATGTGGATTTGACATGTTTGAAAACCAAGCTGATGGCGTTTTAGCATACGGAAGGGAATCGGACATCGATCGGGCCGAATGTGATGAAATCTTGGCGGACTTGAAGGAATTGGCGGAGATTGAAACCAACTTTGAATCCATCCTTTCGGAAAACTGGAACGCTGCGTGGGAGGCGGACTATCAAGCTATTGATGTGGACGGATTGGCCCACATGCGAGCTCCATTTCATCCGGCTCCCATTAGCGGATTGGACCTGGTGATTCAACCTCAGATGTCTTTTGGAACTGGGCATCATGCGACAACGTGGCAAATGCTTCGAAGGCTTTTGGATGAATCTGTTGCTGACCGAACCATTTTGGACATGGGCTGCGGCACAGGAGTTTTGGCCATCGCCAGTCACTTGTTAGGCGCTGAAACGGTTGTGGCAATTGACATTGACCCGTGGTCCTACGAAAACACGCGAACCAATTACCAGCTCAATGGCATAGACCACGAAACGTCGAGCGGTCAGGTACTTTTAGGGGATGCAACTCTGCTTGACCCTTGGAAAGATCGATTTGACCTTGTTTTAGCCAACATAAATCGCAACGTACTCTTGAAGGACATGCGCGCATACGACATGGTTCTCAAGCCCGGTGGTCGCGTTTTAATGAGTGGTTTTTTTCCTTCTGATTTGGAAATGCTGAAAGCTCTTTCGATTGAACTGCAATGGAATTGGCTCTCGAGTACAGAGCGTGAAGGGTGGTGCTGTGCGTTGTGGGAAAAGTCACATCCTTGAAGGCGAATAACGACCTAGTCACGTTGTAATTTCGTGCCATGTGCCGTTATACTAAGCTACCAATTTCAAGCGCTCATACCGCTCATCGCTATATTGGAGCGCTCCTTCAGGTCGTGATTGCGTTGGGAGTATCGATAATGGGGGTTGCCCAGACGTATGAAGCCAATTGTGAGGGTCTCGGGGAACAGCTGCATGAGGAGTTAGCACAATCAAGTGGTAACGACGCCAAATGGGCTAAAAAAACGCTGATGCCCTTGTTATGCAGTCCAGACATGCGCTCTTCGCAGCTGGACACCATTGCTCTTTTTTGCAACGTATTTGAGGAAAACCGAGTTTCCATGTCAAAGGGAGTATTGAATTACCTCCTGACGATCGAACAACTCATAGGTCGAAATGACCCTGACTTATGGCATACGTGGCATGAAGTGGTCGATGCCATGCTTCAGAACAAGAAGTGGAAGAAGTCTTTGGCCTCATTCTTAAAAACAAGTCCTGGGTTGATTAGAGAGCAAATCCTGTTCGATGCGCCAAGCGGAAAATGGAAGCTAGAGGACACAACGTTTCAATTGAATGTGGACTCAATTCCACAGTTGACTTTTCTAAATGGTCGTTTGATAGGTGAGGCTAAAAATGATCGTATCGAAGTTTTGCGAACGAGCGGGGTATGGAACCTCACAAAAGATCGGCTCCAACTCTCCGGAGGCAAGTTGCCTTGGACAGGTACTCGGTTTGATTCTCTTGGCTACTATGCTGAAAT
Source organism: Flavobacteriales bacterium (assembly GCA_028825055.1). GTDB lineage: Bacteria > Bacteroidota > Bacteroidia > Flavobacteriales_D > Sanyastnellaceae > UA16. The sequence goes on from JAPKAW010000056.1 coordinate 9,819, forward strand.
GGGACCGTTTGAATTGAAATTGAAAAGCAGCGGATTCGTTTGTGATGACGCGGTATGGTATTCTGATTTGTTGGAAGCTCCGCTTCAAGGAAGAGTCACCACAAAGCTGCAGAAATTCGAAAACATCGACAGCAAGACATATCCCCGTTTTGCTAGTGAGGCTGATCGAGTACGATTGGAAGACGTTTTTGAAGGCGTGCATTATGAAGGGGGCATGGCTGTTAAGGGTGCGCGCATAGCAGGCATTGGAACCCCCGACTTTCTTGCTAAAGTGGAAGTAGTCAGAGACGACACAGTGTTCATGGTCTTGTCGGCGGCAGAGTTTTTATTTACCCCAAAAGGATTTTCAACGGCCCACAGTCGGTTGAACTTGTTTTTCAGGAACGATACGATTAGCCACCCTGATGTCAGTGTGCGGCTAGACGACCTGTCGGATGCTTACCGGGTAATGCGTCAAACTGAGGGGCTAGGTCAGCAGTCATTTGAAGACCG
>JAPKAW010000329.1 GCA_028825055.1 Flavobacteriales bacterium
TTTGCCCATTCCATTGTCCTTGCGCAATGCTCCGACAGATCTCATGAAAGACCTGGGTTACGGATCAGGCTATGCGTATGATCACGACGCTCAAGGGGGATTCAGTGGGCAAGAGTTGATGCCTGAGGCTTTGATTGGTCGTGTCCTTTACCAACCAGGGGATAATGCTCGTGAGCAGCAAATTCAGGCTCAATTGCGATCCATGTGGAAGGAGAAATACGGCTATTGAGGACTCCAGATCCAAGGTGAAGAACCGATGTGTTCACCTGATTCAAGCCATTCAAGTAGATATGCACCGGGTCCAAGTTGAGCAGGTCCGTGCAGCCATCCTTGCAAGACCCCTTCCTGGGTGACCCAAGACTCAATGTGGCCAGTCGCTATCAATTTCCCGTTGGTCGATACGATGCGCCATTCATTGGGTGATCGATCGCCTGTGTATTGCCAACGTACAGGCCATTCGATGGTCGGGTTTGGAAAGACAAGAATCGCTTCTCCATCCGTCGATGGGTTAAACCAAGTCGCGGCTCCATCCTCATCCAAAAACTCAAAAGCGCGCTGCAAATTCGGAATGCCATAACCCATACTGTCATTTGGAGATGCTGACAAATGGGCAGAGGCGATAATGGCTGCGCGAATTTCAGCTGCAGATTTTGCAGGAAAAGCTTGCCACAAACAAGCAGCAGCGCCGCATAAAATAGGGGATGAGAAGCTCGTGCCATTCCCGTGGCGAATGGTTGAGTCAGCATTCGGATATGCGGCTTGAACTCCAAGTGCCATGATTTCCGGTTTAATGCGGCCATCTGAAGCGGGCCCCCAACCGCTAAAGGAAGCGTGCTGCCCATCTGCGTCCACTGCACCGACGCTCAGAATGCCGTGTGCATCTGCTGGCGTGGTAATGGAGTGCCAGGCAGAGTTGCCGCTATTCCCAGCGCTAGTGATACATAGAATTCCGCGTTCAGCAGCCCAGGTCATGGCTTGGGAGATTCGGGCTGTCACACCATTTAGATCGTCTGGTGTGTGATTCATGGTTGAATCGTCAAACAGACTATAGCCCAGCGAGGTGTTGATGAGGTCCACTCCGACACTGTCGGCATGCTCGGCAGCGGCAACCCAATAGTCTTCTTCGATGAGGTACTCACTGTAAGCGTCTTCCGTCCGGTACAGGATATACGTGGCGTCAGGAGCCGTGCCAATCAATGAATCTTCCAAAAACCCCACCATGGTCCCCAGAACCGAAGTTCCATGACGGTGGTGTGCGAACAGACCTCCCTGGCTATTCATTGCATCCATGCCTTCCAGAATGCGTCCTTCTTGCCATGCTCGCTCAAAGACGGGAAGCGATTCGACATATTCGAAACCGGCATCCAGCACTCCGATCCACATGTTCTCTCCTCGAAAACCGAGACCATGCAGCCAATCTCCATGCAGCTGCTCCAGCCCTTTCCAGCTGCTTCCATATTCAGCAGGAGTATTTCCGTGATCGCGTGTGCTCCTTTTAGCAACTGCAATTGGATCAAGATCCATGGCGTCCTGTTCAATTTGAAGTACTGATTTGACGGCAATAACGAAGGGTAAATCGGTCAGGGAAAAAGGGTCGAATGTTGAATCGGTTGTTGCCACGGTGACGGCGTTGAACCAGCGACTGGACAAGATTACCTTCAATTCGGGCATTGCCTTGATTGCGGCAACATAATCAGGGGGAATGGGCATGTCGCGTTCCGTAACGGCAATATTTTGTCTGAAGCGACGGGCAAGGGAACGTTCGCTTAGAAACGCTTCCGGAGAATTCAAGAGATAAGAAGTGGAGTATCCTTCAGGCAAGTCGTCGGCTACTTTTCCTTCAAATTGCACCCAATAGCGATCGGGAGCCGATTGAGCTAGACTCGTTTGATGAAGTCCTGAGAGCATCAGAGCAAGAACTCCAACCTGATAAAGAACTCTCATTGGTCATCCGATTCCACCAATATCCCAGCTTCGAATCGTTCCGTTTTGTGGAGACGACCATTTTTGTCGAAGTGAAACACCTCACCTTCTAACAAGCCGTCTTTGTATTCGCCTTCTTTTCGAATTTGTTGCCCTTTGATGACCCTACGG
>JAPKAW010000057.1 GCA_028825055.1 Flavobacteriales bacterium
ATCCATGAAATTCGGAAGAATCGCCAACCGTCGAAAAAGCTGCTGTATATCGGCCGGTACCTCGACGTAAAAGGGATTCGGGAATTGTGGACCACATTTGAACGACTCTCTGATGATTTTCCAGAATGGGAACTGCACTGCATCGGAACAGGAGACCTGTGGGACGAACGCGCGATTCATCCAAAAATCGTTCACCACGGCTTCAAGCAGCCGGATGAATTGGCTGCGCACCTTGAAGATGCTGCGTGTTTTGTAATGCCCAGCAAGAAAGAACCGTGGGGCGTGGTATTGCACGAGATGGCGATTGCCGGACTTCCCTTGCTGGTCTCAGACCAGGTGGGGGCGTGTTCCCTGTTTCTACAAAACGAGCTGAATGGATCCACTATCCAGCACTCCCAGCTCGAATCAATTCTTATCAATTTCATGAAACTCCCGATCAGCAAGACGAGGTCCATGTCTCAACACAGCCACCGTCTTGGCTTGTCACATACTCCAACCAAATGGGCTGAGTCCTGCCTGCAACTGATTCACTCGTGATGAAAATCTCCGTCATCATCCCTTACTTCAATCGCAGCCATACGATTGAACGCTGCTTGCAGAGTGTCAGTAGTCAAACTTTTCATGATTTAGAATGCATCGTTATTGACGATGGGAGCAGCGAGAGTGAGGCGGAGGCACTAGAGTCTATCATGGCCGAATTCAGCGACGGTCGGTATCGGCTTATTCATCTGGACACAAATACAGGTGGCGGTGCTGCGCGGAATCGAGGGATGGAGGTAGCCCAAGGTGAATACCTCGCATTTCTTGATTCAGACGACGAGTGGCTACCGGAGAAACTACAAACGCAGTTGGAGTTTGCTGTAGCTTCTAAAACGAAGTTCGTCAGCTGTCAAAGTTTCGTACACCATTCGAATGGAATAGGCATCCTGCCAGCCAAACCAATGGGCTCAGAATCAATAGCAGATTACTTGTTCTGTCAAAACGGCTGGCTCCAAACGTCATCATTTTTAATACATAAGGATGCGCTTGAAGATGTTCGGTTTGACGAGACCTTGCCAAGGCATCAAGACTATGATCTACTATTTCAACTTCAAAAGAAAAGCATCAAGCCCGAGATTATTGAAACGCCATTGGTGAAAGTTCATTGGGAAGACCTCGAAACGAGCGGGCGAGCGGTGAATATTGCAAATTCTGAGAGATTCGTTAAATCAAGGAGGAGATTCTTTTCGGAAAAGGCCAGGAGCTGCTTCGTAGCTAAATTTGTAATTATTCCAATAGCAAAATCCAAAGGCAGAAGGCAGGCTATTGCGTCGCTGAGGGACGCGGGAATCGGCTTTTTGAGCAATAAAAACTTAGCCCTTGAAGTCATCAGCACTTTTGTTTATAAAGACGGACGACTTTTGCGTTATGCAGCATCGATAAAAGGAAAATTATCATGAAAATCATCTGCCGCCAAGGTTCTGGCTATAACGAAAAAAGACAGTTTCTGTTACATAACATTGCCATCCGCCCTAAGTGGGATGCGGCAGCGATTTTGGAGAAGATTTCCTTTCGTCTCACACGACGTGGATATCAGCCTACGTGGAAGAGCTTTTTCTTCAGACCCTTCGATCCGTCAGTATTCATTGGATTCAACTCCATTCGAATCGATGGGGGGCCTTTTGTCACCTTCTTTGAAACCACCCTACCCAGAATATCAAACAAACGAACGCTGCTGCGGTTTCTGCAGGTCCGAGCAATGAAAAGGGGCCACTGCAAGTCCCTTGTCGCCATCTCAGGTTGTGCAATGCGTCTACAGCTCGAATTACAGCTTCAGCATCAGCCCATCCATATTCTGCATCCTCCCCAGAACGTTCTTGTCGATCAGGCATGGAAAAAGCGATTCGAACATGCTGAAACTATTCACTTTTGCTTTGTGGGGAGGGATTTCGCCAGAAAAGGAGGGATTGAAATTTTAAGGGCCTTCAATCAATTGGGGCCCCACAATTGGCGGCTGACAATTGTTTCAGATCTTTTGCTCAATGACTACGCAACGCAATATTCTCATGAAGAACAAATTCAACTGCGTATCGAAATCGACGGAATATTGCAAAATCGCAAATCGCAAATCGAACATTTCGAAAACCTGGACAACTCGCGTGTTCTTGAATTAATGAAAACGACTCATGTCGGGCTCTTGCCCACCTGGCATGACACATACGGCTACAGCGTTCTCGAGTTTCAAGCAAATGGTTGCCCCGTCGTGACCACGGACGTCAGAGCATTGCCTGAAATTAATAATTCAAAATGCGGATGGGTGTTGCCTGTCGGTGCCAAATTTGAAGCAACCATTTCTCCTCTGGACGATGAGGAGCGTCGAAGGGAGTTTTCCAAAACATTAGAATACCTACTGGTCGATGCATTCGAAGACATCCTGTCTAAGACAGGCAACGATTTGGCTATTCTTGCCGAGCAGGCTGTAGAACGAATCAGACGGGAACATGATCCGGCAGCCCACAAGGCGAGCCTGACCAAAATCTTGGAGAAGCAGTGAAAGTTCTTATCCTAACAACAAACAACTCTTCTCCCAAGGGAGGGTCAGAAAAACTCTGGCGAGAGTTGGCAAAAGCGCTTCAATCGGAAGGCCATGAGGTCGTTGTGTCTGTCTATTCGCACCAAATTGCTTATCAGAGAGCACAACTAAGTCCTGAAATTCAAGTTCACGGCAGATTTCCAAAGCGACATGGAGCCAGACTTCCAATTAGGATATGGCATCATGTCTTCGGGTGCTTGCTGGAATCGCGGCAAATCAAGCAAATTATCAAACGAAAACAACCCGATTATATTTTCATTTCATTTGGCGGATTTGCGGAACTCGACAATCCGAAGCTTTTGAGGACTTTTAACGGATTAAACGTAGAATTCAGTGCCGTTTTCCACAACAACACTGAAGACTATGCATTCCAAGCCGAATCCATTTCTCTGGCGCAAAAATTTTGTCTGAATGCTCAAAGCATCTACCTCGTTTCGCACCGAATAGGTGAGATCTTTCAAAGGCAAATTGCATTGCCTGGTCTTCAATACGAATTGATTGTTAACCCGATGGAAGAGCCTGCCGAATCATCGGTTACTATTTATAGTGATCTTTCAACTCCGGTGCATATGGCGTTTGTCGGCACACTTGATATCAGTGTCAAAGGACTGGCGTTACTTATTCAATCCATGGCCAGTGATGCTTGGCCCAACGATGATGTCATTCTTAGCATCTATGGCGAGGGGAAAGATCGTGAGGTCGTTGCACAACTAATCAAAGAATTCGGACTTGATCACAAGGTTCATTTAAAGGGCTGGGTTGCTGACATTGAAGGAATCTGGTTATCACATCACATTCTAGTATTGCCATCTTTCAACGAAGGGATGCCCATGGTAGTGCATGAAGCCATGCTTCGGCAGCGCATCGTTCTGGCCACCGATGTAGGAGGCAACAGCGAGATCATCGAAGACGGGAAAACTGGTTTTCTTGCTCCTTCTGCAACGCTCAAACATTTAAATAATGCTCTAGCGAGCTGTTTCGAGCAACGAACTCAATGGCCTCGTATTGCCTCAGCAGCTCGGTCCTCAATTTTGAGAACGCGCCGAGAACATGCCACAATTCAAACCATTATTGACAATTTGAACCATGAGCAAAATTGACGTAATCATTCCGATAAAAGGAAGACCTGCCATGCTTCGCGAACGCAGTCTTCCAGCGTTACTGTCTCAAACTATCCAAGACTTCAAAGTAACGATTGTGGATGATGGGTCATCGTCCGATGATTTTGTTGAGATAAACCAAATTATCGGTGAATTCTGTAAGACTGGGATGGATATCAAACTTCTGAAAAACATCGGGAATCCGGGAGCTGCGGGCGCCAGAAACTTTGGTTTCAATAACACTTCATCCAAATATGTTCTGTGGTACGATTCAGATGATATCCTTCTTGACAACAAACTTAAAACCAGCTTGGCTCTGATTGCTTCGTCAAATTTTGACTTTGCAATCACACGAGCACAACATATGCGAGACGGCGAGTTAATCAATGAATATTGGGGTGAGCCGCAAGCCCCGAATCGCGGCAAGTATGCATATCACTTTCCGCACCAAACAATGTGCGCGCTCTATCACCGCCAGTTTTTGATTGATGAGGATGTAACGTGGAATGAGACCATTAATGTCATGGACGACTGGGCATTTAGCAATGAGGCCATTTTAACCTCACATAACTGGGTGTTTTCACCTGTTGTGACTGCGCACTATTTTGTTCCTACAGAGCAGAGCGGGAGCATTGGTTCGCAGTTGACCCCCTCAAAGATTGATTCGCAAAAACGTGCGATAAAGAAGATTGTTAACGAAGTCTTTACTAAAAATCTTGAATTCTCCGCATTTTCTCAAATCCGTATGAAGAAGCACTTGATTTCTCTATTCATGAGCCGTTTTTCCTATTCGCGAAAAAAAATATTAAAGTAAAAAGATTTCTGACATCCAGCTTTGAAATGGTCAGTCAGTGAATTTCCAGTCCAACATGAAAAGGACCGCTCACAGCTGAAAAATCGATAAAAATTCGATTTAATGAAGCCTCCAAAGCCCTGCTATCAAAATCATCTGGCTTCTAACGATTCTGTGGGGGCTTTACTCATGATTAAATAGCGAGACAATCAATCATCACCGGAATCGACATCACCGATTAATATAGTTTCTACAAAGCTTGCAAAATCAATTTCAAATCGATCGATTAAAGCGTGTGCTATTTCATTGTTGGAGGAAGTGGTAATTTCTTTTATCCATAATTCATCTTCGAAATCAACCAGATATTTTTCTGAGAGCAGTATTTTTGTATTTGCATTATTTTTTTGCAGAAATGGAATTTTCCCATTCACGACACACTCCAATACTATGTTTGGAAACCCTTCATACTTCGACGCCAAACATACTACATCAGCATAGTAGATGTAACGGCTCACCTCTTCAGGGGCAACATAAGCATGTATGAAAGCCGCATCTTTTGGAATATCCCTCAGAATTTCATCATCCTGAATTTGCCCCACTAAGCACAGTCCATAATTCTGACCATATTTCTTCCAGGCATCGACTATAAGATGCGTGCGTTTTATGGACTTATTAATGGCCCCCACCACAACTATCCATGACTTCCTCACAGGTGGAAAAGGATTGTTGTGGATTATTAATTTCTGTTCATCACTCACATATCTTTTCGAAAAATCAATCGGGTTCGGAGTCCAAAAAATAGGTTTACTGGGAAACCAGCGCTTAGCCTCAGAAAAGACTTCAGGGTTTACAACAAAAATAAGATCGCCAAATCTCGCTACAAATTTGGCATTCATGGTGACTCCACAAACAAAAACAATTCTTGTTTTTGCTTTTAAGCCCCCAACCTGCCTTAACCGCAACAACATTCTTGCCACGAATGGTTCTTGAGTGCAGAGAACATCTGCATTACGGAATTTCCTGCTTTGGAGACATCCGATGGAAAAGAATAAATACTCAAACATGAATGCCTCACCCACAGCGTCACCCAAATAGCGCCATAATTTCCACCGATGCACAAACCCAATTGTCTCTGAATTAGCATCGTCAAATTCAGAACTCCCTTTTAGCAACCATGAACTGACACCCATGGCTAGCATCCTTTTGTGAGAAATCAACGTGCTTTGTTCATATCCGCGTCGCCTTCGTGAATCTAATCCACTGCAAAGCCAAACAACTTTTTTGGATTTCGTGATTTTTTCTGCATTCATTAAAAGTAACCATTATGGGCTTTTTGCGCCTATTAATTCTACCCAGCCCGCATGAATTGTGAATGGTTTAATTCGGAGAGACCTTCTTGTCGTTTATTAAGTCCCACCTTCTTCTCGAGCGGTAAACATTGATGTTTCGGACAGTTTTAATTTGCAATATCTGCCAAATCTCACGTAATCTGAACGAATCACTTTGTTCTTGAAAACATTATGTTTAATTTTTTCTTGTTTTTACAAAACAATGGTCGCTGTCATTATTCCATCTAAGCTTGACTAAATCGTGAAATGAAAGTTTTTCTACAGGGCGGGAATTAGCCTTTCTAACAAAAGATTTCATGTATCATGGAAAAGAGCAATTATTACGAGAACAACTATTGTATTAACGGAGCACAATCCTCAGCCTTATTAGCTGACACACTGCAATTATTCGGCCCGAAATTCAAGAAGGAACAAAACTCGAAAAAACCGTGAGGAGGAGAGGTTTCCGAGCCAACGAAATTTAATGCTGCTGCATTCCTCCCGTCACAAAAGGAGCCAGACCATCGGAAAGAAAAAGCAATCGCAATTGACCCTGTTGATTTTTCTCGTTCATCTCCTCAAATTTCGCACTTTTGCACAGATGCTCCAAGAAAGCGCGAAAGGAAACACAAAACAATCTTTGGCAGTTCCCCACCTCCCCGTTTCTGCTGTAAAAAAGAACTTGACGCAACGTGTTTGGGCCTTCTTTCTGGTGGCTTTTCCGTTCATGGATGTCTTCATGTTCCGGTATTCGTTCCAGCTCTTTCCGGGGCCGCTAGGTTACGGACCGCTCCTCTGCATGTACGTTCTGTTGCCATTCTTCGTGATGCGGTATCAGTTTCCAGTTCGTGTCGCTCTGATGTTAGGTCTGGTGGGGGGTATCGGCAGTTTAGGCTTCCTCAATGGCATCGTTGAACAAGGCGAATTCATCAAGGCTTTCGGGAGTCTTGTGCTGCCTTACCTCTATTACTGGTACCTCTGGCAATATCTCGGGGAAGACGTCATCAAGGGCTTTCGAATCTATTTAACAGGGGCCGTAATCATTTCGGCACTAGGGCTATTGGTCTTTGTAGATAACATCTTTCCGTTCGGATTTTATGAATTGATCAGCTACTTCGTACACATTCCAAGAACGCCTGCCATTATCGGCATCCGGATCACCGGAACACTCGGAGAGCCGACGTATTTCGCGAATGCGATAGCCCCCGCGGGGTTCTTTGCATTGCTGAGTCTGTTTTTCGGGGAAACAAATTTGGCCTTGCGCCTCAAAGAGCACGGCCTTTGGTTCAGCCGCTATGCCGCCGTATTTATTCTCATCGCCTTGACATTCACCTACAGCGCCATGGCGTTTGCAGGTTTGATCATTTCTATCGTACTCCACCTGCTGATCAAGCGCAAAGTCCAAGCATTGCTCATCACTCCACTTGTGATTTTCGCCCTGCTGTATGCTGCCAAGTCCATTCCCGAGGTCAATGACCGCCTTGAGGGACTTCAAAACACATCCGCATTGGCCGAAGGCAACGTCCATGGATCGAGTGCGATCCTTTACAACCACGCCGTAATCACTTGGGAAAACTTCAGGCGCAACCCGCTCTTCGGCACGGGCCTCGGGTCGCACGCTGCCGCCACCAAGAAATACACCATCCTGCGTGACACAGCGTTATTATACTCCTATGCTGAACAAAACGCTCCGGACGCCTCAAGCATGTTCCTGCGCATCGCCTCTGAACTGGGGCTTTTCGGCATCCTTATCACCCTCTTCTTTCTCGTAGGCAATTACTTCGTGGTATCCAATGCGGACATCGATGGTTTGGTGCTCAAAATGATCAGCGCAGCTTTCCTCGTTACCATTTTGCTCCAGTTGCTTCGCCAGGGCAATTTCATTCTGAATGGCTTCCCCTTCTTTGTTTACGGCTATTACTTCGCTCGGAGGCAGTTCAAGGGGCAGATTGACGCTTGAAAAGCTGAGCATTGGGCATGGAGTTATGCCCCATGGATTGAGTCAGCTCCAGCGTTCAGCTGAGGTCCTGACTGACCCTTTTGTCATTGCGCCAACACTGAAAGTGTGGCATCAGTTTATACCTTTACCACTCACGTTTATTTTTTGGTTTTACTAAAAACATGAAGGAGTCCATCATTTTCATGTCAGAACTCCAGTGACTGAATCAACGCACCATCCACAACACAGGACAGATTTATGAGCGCAACGGTAACGTGGGTGAAGCGACAACCAAGAATTGATTCAAATCACAGTATCGAACGGTGCTTTGATGCTATCGAATCCGGATTTAACGGGCAACTTGAGTGCAACTTCGTCATCACATCAGCTGTTGTGCCATTTTCCACGAATGGGGTTTGGTCGATGATCAAAAATTGCGTTACAGCACTCAAAGTCCACACGGACATAGCCCATGTGACCGGAGATATAAATTATGTTCTGCCTTTCCTGAGATCTAAGAAACGCATGCTCACCGTTCATGATGTAGGCCATGTCCAGGATCCTTTACACTCCCCGTTCAAACGATGGCTCCTCCTATTGATTTGGTTCAAATTTCCCCTGCTTTTTTGTGACACCGTCTTCTGCGTGTCCCACCAAACCCTTGAGCGATTGAATCACCTCGTTCCGAAGCGACGCGGTCAACGGCGCTTGGTCATTCCGGCTGCAATCCGCGAAAAATCTGGACATGCCCTCGGCCCTCGTCCTTACAAGACAGACAAAAAGGTCATTCTGCAAATTGGAACTGCCCCGAATAAGAACCTGTATCGTGTCTGGAAAGCCTGCGAACAATTGGGCTGTCATCTCGCAATTGTCGGGCACGAAACAGATGAGGTAAAATCATTGCAAGCGAATCGAATCCTGAGTCATTCCATTCATACAAATGTCTCCGATGATGCGCTTGAGCAATTGTATTTGCACTGCGATGTTGTGGTATTCGTTTCCACACATGAAGGATTTGGAATGCCCCTGATTGAGGCCCAAACCTTAGGCAAACCATGCGTTACATCAGCCATTGAACCCATGAAGAGCAATGCCGGTGACGGTGCGCTTCAGGTTGACCCACTGGATACCGGAAGCATCAGAGCCGCTTTGGAGCAACTTTTGACCAATCGTGAATTATCCGAGGCAATTGTCGAATCGGGATACCTAAACGCCCATAAATTCGCAGGCGTTGAGGTAGCACGACAGCATATTCGCGTTTACCAAGAGGAAGTTGAAAACATTGACTCTCTCTGAAACCTGAGGAACTCATGTCGCGCATCCTGGTCCATGCCCAAAAAGTCACCAGCATTGCCATCGCGGAAAATATCCTAAAAATGGAGTTCTATTATTTCCATGAGCGCGTCTGGTGCCGCTATTGAAAATTGGGAAGAGTAGCGAAATAAAGCGAACTTTGTGTTCAATGAGTCAGCGATACCAACTGGACCACTTGGACGAGCTTGAAGCGGAATCAATCTTCGTGCTCCGTGAAGTGGCCGCCCAATTCGAACGACCCGCTATTCTATTCAGCGGAGGAAAAGACAGCATCGTAGTGACACATCTCGCCACAAAAGCCTTCGCTCCCGCGCGCATCCCCATGCCGTTGGTGCACATAGATACTGGGCATAATTTTCCAGATGCCTTGGCTTTTCGGGACTCATTGGTTGAGAAGCTTGGCGTGCAGTTGGTAGTGGGCAGTGTCCAAGCCACCATCGATGGCGGGCGAGTAAGTGAAGAGTCCGGCGCTCAGGCGAGCCGAAACAGGTTGCAAACAACGACCTTACTGGAAACAATCGAATCAGGAAAATACGACGCCTGCATTGGGGGAGCTCGACGCGATGAAGAAAAGGCGCGGGCCAAAGAACGGTTTTTCAGTCACCGAGACGATTTTGGCCAATGGGACCCGAAAAACCAACGCCCTGAATTGTGGAACCTCTTCAATGGAAGGCACATGCCCGGTGAAAATTTCCGGGTGTTCCCCCTGAACAACTGGACCGAACTGGACATTTGGAACTACATCTCACGTGAGAAAATCGTCTTGCCCAGCCTCTATTACGCGCACGAACGTGCATGTGTCATTCGGGATGGAGTGATCCTGGCGCACAGCGAACACTTGCCTCGGCGGGAAGGCGAAACACCTCAAACCATGCGCATCCGATTCCGGACTTTGGGCGATATCACCATCACCGGCGCTATTGAAAGCGAAGCCGATACGTTGGAGAAAATCACCGCTGAAGTAGCCGCCACCCGCATCACAGAACGTGGCGGGCGCGTGGATGACAAACGCAGCGAAACCTCCATGGAGGATCGTAAAAAAGAAGGGTATTTCTGATGAGCCAACAAAACTCCCTTCTCCGGTTCACCACAGCCGGAAGTGTTGACGACGGCAAGAGCACACTCATTGGACGACTGTTGTATGATAGCAAGAGCATCTTCGAAGACCAACTCGAAGCGATTGAATCCTCAAGCCGTCAGAAGGGACTTGAAACCG
>JAPKAW010000330.1 GCA_028825055.1 Flavobacteriales bacterium
CGTAACGGCGGCAACGATCTCTGGATATTCTTATCTAGGAGCTTCAGACTCGTCGTTTTATTACTTGTCCAATAACGCGAGCAACTGGCAGTCTGCCCAGAGTTCCGCTGAAAGTTTAGGAGGGCATTTAGCAACTTTCGAGTCTGCCGCGGAAAACGAATTGGTCACCACGCTGGTAAACTCAAATCAACAACCTTGGATTGGTTTGTATCAGAATGCGACATCAGATGAGCCTGATGGGAATTGGCAATGGGTGACGGGTCAAGAGATTTCTCTAAACGATGCTTCCTCCGGAGGGTGCAGCCATGTGACGCTCACCTTGCTAACGGATAATTACCCGCATGAAACGACCTGGAGCATCCGAGATGCGAGCAACAATGTAGTCTTGTCCGGTGGTCCTTATGGTGCATCCAACACGGTACAAACACAATCAGTTTGTCTTATCAATGGTTGCTACACGTTCAATATTTCAGATTCCTTTGGAGACGGAATCTGCTGTGCGCATGGAGAAGGCAATTACACATTAACCGATGAATTTGGGAGCGTGTTAGCAAGCGGAGGCAATTTCCAAAGCTCTGAAACGTCTAATTTCTGCATTGAAGCTTGGTCGCCATTTGCGAATTGGCATCAAAATGAGCCGAATAACTCGTCTTCTTCCGAGCATAGGGCGCATTTGTTAACAGGCACGAATGTCTTTGGCCGGACGTGGAACGATGCTTCAGGATCGGGCCAGAAGCAACACGTGCTCGAGATCGCTATTTCTAGTGAATCGGAGGCAGAATCGGAGGTCGTGATTCACTCAGGGATTGCATATGTGGAGTCACCTGGATGGTATCTTGGGCCGATTGATTACGCTGGATTGATAGGGAGTTTATCGGAGGGTAATTTCTCAAGTACCGATTACCGAAACCCGGGCGATTTGTATTGCGCCAACACACGCGCAGCGAAAGTAATCTCTGTGCCTGCGGACAATGTTATGGAGTATTCATTCCAAATCGATGAATCGAATTGGGATCAATCAAGAATTCATTGCGCATTTCCATTGACACCTGCCAATGCTCCTGCCGATGCTTTTGATGGGGCTGCGGCCTTGGAAAACGATCTTCCATATTGGGGAATTCCAAACGGCGTCAACGCCTATGGAGAGGTATTTGTTCGATTAACGAATGGTAACAATACATTTTCGAAGCTGATCACATCGGTCACTGACCCCTTCCTGAAACATGATGCACCTTACTTGCAGAATGACAGTTTGGTCTTTGATTTAATCCTTGGAGAATTTGTAGATGACTTGGTCTTGACGGCGGGACAAGAGATTCAAATTGAAGCGGTTGCGCTTTGGGCTACACCAGGTCGCCGCGTTTTAGCCGCTGACCTTGGTGACAATCCGCAGGCCATGTGCGGAGTGCCAATTCCGGTATCACTGACTTCTTTTGAACAGGAGGTCCAGTCCAGTGGTGTCAACGCTACAGTTAGCTTCTCTTGGAGTGTGCCCCTTGGCGGTGAGGTCACCATTCAGCGACAATTCCCTGAATCTACAACTTCGACAAATTGGGTGGACTTAACATCTTTTGATGTCGGTGAGGAAACAGAATATGCGGACGCAACATTGGGTCTTGATAGTCTTCTGTGCGACGATGTGTCGTATCGTTTGAAGATTGAACTGTGCGATGCGACCACCTATAGTTCGGTTGATGGAGTAATCATCCAAGGAGATGTAGACGACCCATGGGCAAATTTGGCGTCGCTCAACCAATCCATCTACGCTGACAAAGGCTTTTTCAAAGACCAGGTAAACGTCGATTGGTCCGCGGTCCAGGATTCTTCCGAAGCCTATGGTATCGATGCGTACCGATTGGAGCGCAGAGTGTATCAGCCCGCAGAACAAGCGCCTGAAGATGATTGGATTGTAATGTTTAACTCTTCGGAGGATTGGCAATTCACGGACTTTACGGCCAATGCTGGGGTGCTTTATGAGTACCGCGTGCAGGCGATCGTATCGTGTGGAGCGGGAAATTATGTCGAATTTGCGAGTCCATATGCCGTTGGCTATCGCACGGCAGTGGGTGAGGTGAGTG
>JAPKAW010000331.1 GCA_028825055.1 Flavobacteriales bacterium
ATCGGCATGCTGAGGGGGTTGAAATGGGAGGTCATCCGCGATGCCATCAGCAAGTCCATAGCGCAAACATCCGAGGCTATGCTCATCTTGTTGATGATCGGAGCGCTCAGCGGTACTTGGCTGATGGCCGGAATCATCCCTGCGTTCATCCATTACGGGTTGCAGGTTTTGAACCCTGAAATTTTCTTGTTCGCTGCATGTCTTATTTGCGCTGTGCTTTCATTGGCGACAGGCAGTTCTTGGGGAACCGTAGGAACCGTCGGTGTCGCATTGATTGGCATTGGAACCGCATTGGGACTCCACCCAGGATGGGTCGCAGGAGCCATTATTTCTGGAGCCTATTTCGGGGATAAAATGTCCCCTTTGAGTGACACCACCAACATTGCTCCGGCTGTTGCGGGAACCGATTTATTCACGCACATCCGGTACATGATGATTACCACCATCCCGAGCTTGTTCATTGCATTGATCGTTTTTCTTTTTGCTGGATTTGGAGGTGGCGCGAGTGTTGAAACTTTGGAAATGAGTTTTGCAGAAGGGTTTGGCCAAGCTGTTGAGGCGAGTTTTAACATCCACGCTGGCTTGTTCATCGCTCCGGTGGTCCTGATTGCCCTCATCATCAAAAAAGTTCCAGCCGCTCCTGCCCTGTTTATTGGGTGTTTGCTCGGTGCGGTCACAGCGGTGATCTTTCAACCCGAAATGGTCCGCAATGTTGCGGGCATCGGTCTTGAAGAAGGCAGCTATGCCATTGCCGCATTTACCGCATCAATTCAATCCATGGCGCTGGACACGGCCATCGTGACGGGGCATTCCATGGCGGATGAATTACTGACTTCCGGTGGAATGGCAGGGATGCTCAACACCGTTTGGTTGATTATCTGTGCCATGACGTTTGGCGCTGTCATGCAAGCGACCGGGATGCTTGGAAGGATTACTCAAGTTCTCCTGAATGGAGTGCAATCCACCTTTGGCTTGGTCGCGAGAACGACCGGTACGTGTCTTGCTTTCAACGTATTGACATCCGACCAATACTTAGCCATTGTCATTCCAGGCAATATGCTCAAGGACGCTTATGCTGAGCAGGGATTGGCTCCCGAAAACTTAAGTAGAACGCTGGAAGACACCGGAACTGTGACCAGTGTTCTCATTCCATGGAATACGTGTGGTGTAGCCCAAAGCGGTATTTTGGGAATCTCCACATGGACGTATTTGCCTTACTGCATTTTCAATTTGGTCAGCCCCATCATGACGCTGACAATTGCGGCTATCGGATTCCGAATCCGAAAACTAGAACGTCCTACGGCATCCTAACGCCCTGTGCTTTTTTGACTTTAGTGCCTCTTCGAACTGAGAATGAAATCCTCCTCCCAAAAGAAAAGCGTCACACCCAGTGACGGGTTTGATGATAAAATCGTCATTCGCGGAGCTCGAGAACACAACCTGAAGAATATTGATCTGACGATACCAAGAAATAAATTGGTTGTGCTCACAGGAGTCAGCGGCAGCGGCAAGTCTAGCCTTGCTTTTGACACCATTTACGCCGAGGGTCAACGGCGGTATTTGGAAACATTTTCCGCCTACGTTCGACAATTCATGGGGGGATTGGAGCGACCCGATGTCGATCAAATCACGGGACTGAGTCCTGTCATCAGCATTGAGCAAAAAACCATCAGTAAGAACCCACGCTCAACGGTCGGAACCATCACGGAGTTACATGATTTCTTGCGCTTGGCTTATGCGCGGGCTGCGGATGCGTTTAGTCTGCGCACAGGAGAGCCCATGGTGCGCTTTTCCGATGAGGAGATGGTCTCCAAATTATTGAGCGAATTCAACGGGCAAAAAATCCTGATTCTAGCTCCACTCGTAAAAGGACGAAAAGGACATTATCGAGAATTGTTTGAGCAAGTTATGAAGCAGGGCTATGTCCGTGCACGCATTGATGGTTCCTTGGTGGAACTCGAGCCGGGGCACCGGGTCGATCGATACAAGGTGCATGATATTGAATTGGTTGTTGACCGGTTAGCCGTATCCCTGAGTGATGAAACACGCATCCTCCGGTCTGTTCGTAC